>SCVT01000400.1 GCA_004296815.1 Reyranella sp.
GTCGCTCGAAGCGCCCGACTTCACCCTGCCCGATCTCGACGGCAAGACGCACTCGCTCGCGGAACAGCGCGGCAAGAAAGTGCTGCTCGTCAGTTGGGCCTCGTGGTGAGGCTGCCGAGCCGACTTGCCCGTGTGGCAGCAACTCTACAAGGACCTCGCGGCGAAGAACTTCACGGTGATCGCCGTCGCGCTCGATGAGGCGGAAGCGGCGCGGCCGTGGATCGATGCGGCGACGCCCGATTATCCCTGTGTGATCGACCGCAATCATCATGTCGCCGACCTCTACAGCATCGTGAACGTGCCGCAGGCGGTGTGGATCGACGAACGGGGCCATATCGTGCGACCTGCCGAGAACGCCGGACAGTCCGACGCCTTCCGCCGCATGGACCGCGCGACCGGCCAGATGACCGCGGAGCAGGTGGCGGACCGCGCGCACAAGAAGAAGACCTATGTCGAGGCGATACGCGACTGGGTGCTGAACGGCACGGCGAGCGAGCACGCTTTCACCGACAAGGCCGCTCAGGCACATCTTCGCCTGCCCGACGAGAACGCGGCCCTCGGCCATGCGCATTTCCGGCTGGCGCAGCATCTCAAGCTCAAGGGTCGGGACGACGAGGCGCGACGTCACTTCGACGAAGCGAGCCGGCTGCACCCCAACTCGTGGAACATCTTCCGTCAGTCCGCCGCCAAGTCTGCCAATGGCCTCGCGGGAGAGAAGGATTTCTGGGCGCGCGTGGAGGCCCTGGGCGACCGGCCCTACCACCTGCCGATCGACCTCAAGGGCATCGACTGACGGTCCGTTCGGGAGCGGACGCGCGACGGCGTTACTTGAGCGTCGACACGTTAAATCAGTAATGCCGTCCCGGTCTCGCGGGATGGTCAGCGTTCCACGAGCCGCCGTCCCAGGGCGGCGCGTTTTCTTTGGTCACGCCGTGACGCGGTCCCACCAGTCGCGCGTGCGGTACCAGGCACCGACGAAGGGCAGCACCCATTCGGGATCGCCGCTGTAGAACGGCACGGTCGGGAAGGGCTGGCCGTCGAAGGCGTTGATGGCGGCGTTCGAGCCGCCGGCGATCTTGCGCGCGGTCTGGTAGCCGAGATAGCTCATCATCGCCACGCCCGAGCCGTTGCACGCCATCAGGTAGTGCATGCCCTGCTCCTGGCCCATGTGCGGCAGGAAGTCGAAGGCGAAGGCCACGTTGCCGGTCCAGGCGTGCGTCACCTTCACACCCTTGAGCTGCGGCCAGCGCTCCAGCATGTAGCCGTGCAGCACCGGCGCCGAGACCTCGGGCGTCACCTGCGTGAAGCGCGCGCGGCCGCCGAAGATCACGCGCTTGTTGTCGGGCGACTGGCGGTAGTAGCAGAGCACGCGCTTGGTGTCGGAGACGACGCGGTTCTTCGGAATCAAGCTCTGCACCAGGTCCTCGGGCAGCTCCTCGGTCGCGATGATGTGGCTGGCCACCGGCACGAGCTTGCGCCGCAGGGTCGGGGTCAGCTCGGTCGTGTAGCCGTTGGTCGCGATCACCAGCTCGCGCGCCTCGATCGGGCCCTTGCTGGTCAGCACGCGGAAGCCGCCCGGCTTGCGCTCGATCTGCTCGGCGTTGCAGTTGGCGCAGAGCCTGGCGCCGGCGCGATGCGTGGCCTTGAGCAGGCCGCCATAGTAGAGCGCGGGATGGAGCTGGCCGGTGCGCTCCACGACCATGCCGCCATAGTAGTAGTCCGACGCGATCTCTTCGCGCTGGCGATCGCGCGGGATCATGTAGGTGCCGAGTGCGGCCTTCTCGTTGTAAGTGCCGACCTTGGCTTCCTGCTCCTTGTAGTGGCGCGGCGTGTAGGCGCCGGAGAAGCGGCCGTTCATGCGCCAGTAGCACTCGATGCCCTCACGCTGGATCACGGTCTCGACCTGGGTCAGCGAATCCGCGGCGTCGGCCAGCATGCGCGCCATGATCTGCTTCCAGGCTTCGCTGTCGCCGCCGACACCCTTGCCGGAAAAGCCCTTGCCCATGGTGGTGCCGCCGCTGACGCCGCCGCCGTTCCGCGTCGAGGCGCCGACGCCGAAATCGCCGCGCTCCAGCACGGTGACCTCGACGCCGGAGCGCGCCAGCTCGAGCGCGGTCGAGAGGCCGCCGTACCCTGCACCGACCACCAGCACGTCGGTCTTGAGCGGCGGGTCCTGGCTCAGCTCGTTGGAGGGATGCCACCATTCCCACCACCAGGGCATCGCCTTGAAGTCCTTGTGGAACACCGAGTCCGCCATGACCTTCTCCTAACGCGCGCTGTCCTTGAGGCCGCGGCCGAAGCGGCCGATCAGCACCAGCACCACCGACACCAGCAGAATCTGCATGACGGAGACGGCCGCGATGGTCGGATCGATCTCCATCATGATGTTGTCGAACATCTTCTTGGGCAGCGTCATGTTCGCGCCTGCGAGGAACAGCGCCACGACGACCTCGTCGAACGACGAGATGAAGGCGAGCAGGCCGGCCGACACGAGGCTCGGCCGCAGCAACGGCAAGGTGACCTTGGCGAGCGTCTGCCAGCGGCTGGCGCCCAGCCCCTCCGCCGCCTGCTCGAGCGAGCGATCGAAGTCGCGCAGGCCGGCGGCGATCACCAGCACGACGAAGGGCAGCGCCAGCACGGTGTGGCCGATCACCAGCCCGTACCAGGTGCCGATCAGCTTCAGCTTGGCGAAGAGGCCGTAGACGGCGACGGCGAAGATGATGTGCGGCACGATGATGGGGGCCAGCGCCACGCGATCCAGGATCGTGCGGCCGAAGAACTTGCCGCGCACCAGCGCGAAGGCGAGCGGCACGCCGAGCGCCAGCGCCAGCACTGCCGTGCCGCTGCCGATGTAGAGCGAGCGCCAGGTCGCGTCGATCCATTGCGGATCGTCGAGGTAGCGCTCGTACCACTGCCAGGAAAAGCCCGGCGGCGGGAACTGCATGTAGGGCGCCGAGCTGAGCGAGATCGGGAACACGACCAGCAGCGGCAGCATCAGGAAGAAGTAGATCAGCGCGCAAGCAGCGATCAGCAGGCGGCGGCTCATCGCGCAGGCTCCGGCTGGCTGAAGCGCTGGGCGATCGTGTAGACGAGGAACGTCGCGACCAGCAGCACCGCCGAAAGTGCTGCGGCAAACGGCCAGTTCAGCGCCTCGCGCACCTGTTGCTCGATCAGCACGGCGATCATGATGACGCGGCCGCCGCCCAGCAGCGCCGGCGTGATGTAGAAGCCCAGCGACAGGATGAACACCAGCACGCAGCCCGCGAACACGCCGTTCAGGGTGAGCGGCAGCCAGATCCGCCAGAAGATGCGCCAGCTGGAGGCGCCGAGGCCCGCGGCGGCGGCGGGAATAGCCGGGTCGACCTTGCGCACCGCGCCGTAGATCGGCAGCACCATGTAGGGCAGCAGCACGTGCACCATGCCGATCAGCACGCCGGTGAAGTTGTGCAGCATCGGAATCGGATCGCTGGTGATGCCGTATTCGACCAGCAGGCGGTTGAAGACACCGTTGCGCCCCAGCAGGACCATCCAGGCGTAGGTGCGCACCAGCACCGAGGTCCAGAGCGGCAGCAGCACGAAGATGAAGCCCAGCGTCGCCCAGCCCGGCGTCGTGGTCGCCATCAGGAAGCCCAGCGGATAGCCGAGCAGCAGGCAGAACAGCGTGACCAGCAGCGCGATTTCGAAGGTGTTCCAGAGCACGCGGATGTAGAGCCCTTGGCCCAGTGCCTTGGCGTACCAGTCGAACGTGCCGCCTTCGACGCTGAATCCCAGCATGCGCACGACCGGGAACAGGAAGAACGCGAACAGCAGCACCAGCGCCGGCAGCGCGGGCCAGAAGCCGTTGCGGCTAGAAAACATGAATCGCGTCCGGCTCGATGCCGACGGTCGCGCGGCTGCCGGCGGCGGGCAGCGTCCCGCGCGCGGGCTGGCGGACCAGCAGCTCACGGCTGCCCTCGAGCGCCAGCCTCAGCTTGAAGCTGGTGCCGAGATAGACCGACTCGATCACCTCGCCGGCGAACAGGTTGGCGCCGGTCGCACCAAAGCGTTCGGGCCGCATCAGCACGCCGACCTTGGTCCCGACGGGCTTGTCGCTCGTCACCTTCACGCTGCCGCCACCGTCGAGCGCGACCGTGCCGGGAGCGCTTACCGTGCCGTGGAAGATGTTGCTCTCGCCCACGAAGTCGGCGACGAAATCGTTGGCCGGATGCTCGTAGATCTCTGTCGTGGTGGCGACCTGCTGGATCGCGCCCTTGTTCATCACCGCGATGCGATCGGAGAGGACCAGTGCCTCCTCCTGGTCGTGGGTGATGAAGATGGTGGTGAGGCCAAGTCGCCGCTGCAGGCGGCGCACCTCGAGCTGCATGGTCTCACGCAGCTTGCGGTCGAGCGCGCCGAACGGCTCGTCGAGCAGCAGGAGCCTTGGGTTGAACACGATGGCGCGAGCCAGCGCCACGCGCTGCTGCTGGCCGCCCGAGAGCTGGCGCGGCAGGCGCGCCTCGTAGCCCGCCAGCTCGACCATCGCGAGCGCCTCGCTCACCCGCTTCTCGATCTCCGCCCTGCCGACGTTCCGCATCTCCAGCGGAAAGGCGACGTTGGCCTTCACCGTGAGATGGGGGAAGAGCGCGTAGTTCTGGAACACCATGCCGATGTCGCGCTTGGCCGGCGGCAGCGACGTGATCTCCGCGCCGCCGACCTTCACGCTGCCGCCGTCGGGCGTCTCGAAGCCCGCGACGACCTTCAGCAAGGTGGTCTTGCCCGAACCGCTGGGGCCCAGGATGGTCAGGAGCTCGCCCTTGGCGACCCTGAGGGAGACGCGGTCCAGTGCGACCACGTCCCCGAAGCGCTTGCCCACTCCCTCGATCAGGAGCTCGGCCGAACCCTTACTCTCACTCAAGCGGGGCTCACGACTTCTTCAGCATCCAGGCGTTCCAGAGCTCGGCGGCCTTGGTGCCGTTCTCGGCGTACCACTCGTCGCTGATCCAGAACTGCTTGTCGAGGTATGCCGTCGGCAGATAGGGCTTCACCTTGGCGTCGACGAAGTTCAGCGACTCGAGGTTGAGGCCGGGATAGCCGAGCTCGGAGGCGTAGACCGCCTGCTGCTGCGGGATCGCCAGCTCGGCCAGCATCTTGTTGGCCCAGTACGGGTTCTTGGCGCCGCGCGGGATAGCGAAGCTGCCCTGCTTCAACGCGCCCTCGCCCCACTCGATCTCGACCGGCGCGCCCTTCTTGATGATGTCGTAGAAGCGGCCGTTCCACCCCGTGGCCAGCACCACTTCCTTGTCGAGCAGGAGCTGCGCCGGCTGCTGGCCGGTCGACCACCACACGTTCACGTGCGGCTTGATCTGGTCGAGCTTCTTGAAGGCGCGGTCGAAGTCGATCGGATAGAGCTTGTCCTTCGGCACGCCGTCGGCAAGCAGCGCGAACTCAAGATTGTCGGTCGGGTGGTTGCGCATCGAGCGCGCGCCCGGGAACTTCTTGACGTCCCACCAGTCGGCCCAGCTCTTGGGATGGTTGCCGCCTTTGAAGACGTCGGTGCGGTAGCCGATGATGGTCGTGTAGACCGACGAGGCGAAGACGTTGGGATTCTGCGCCGTCGGCGGATACTTGGAGCGATCGACCACCTTGGTGTCGATCTTCTCGAGCAGGTTGGCCTTGCCGGCGCGGATCGCGTCCTGGCCACCGATCTCGGTCAGGTCCCACTCGACGTTGCCGGAATCGACCATGGCGCGCAGCTTGCCGAAGTCGACCGGCGAGGTCTCGACGACGCGGATGCCGTACTTCTTCTCGAAGCCGTTGAAGAAGGCCTTGCGCATCGCCGTGCCCATCGAGCCGCCGGAATGGTTGACCACGATCTGGGCGGGCTTGGGCGGCTCGGCCTGCGCGACGGCGCGACCGGCGACGCCGACAGCAGCGGCGCCTCCCATGAGCGAGACGACGTGACGGCGCTTGATGTCCATGACGGACCCCCTTCTTGTGAATTCCCCTGCAGCGACTGTAGGAGCGCCGTTCAGGTGGAGCAACATCCATGCCTATAACTTCCCGGAATGACCTGCGGGGATGAATGAATTGTCCGTGCCAACGGCCGGTCCGCATACTCGCTGAAGCCCAAGAACAGGAACCCAGCCCGTGGCCCCGCAAGATTTCGCCGGTCGCACCGTCCCCCAGCATGTCGATGCCTTCACGTCAGGAAAGGCCTCGGCCCGCGATATTCTCGAAGGCTTGCTCGAGCGCGTGAAGCGGGCCGAACCGTTCAATCCCATCGCCACGCTGGACGAGACCGGCGCGCGTGCCGCAGCGGACGCGCTCGACCTGCGAAAGAAGCGCGGCGGCAGGTTCGGCGCGCTGGCGGCGGTGCCGATCTCAGCCAAGGACCTGATCCTGACCAAGGGCCTCAGGACCGCCTTCGCCTCGCTCACCATGAAGGACAACGTCCCCGCACTCGACGCCGACGCGATCGCCCAGTGGCGCGCCGCCGATGCCGTCTTGTTCGCGAAGACGACGACGCCGGAGTTCGGCCACAAGGTGCTGACCGACAGCCGCCTGCACGGCGTCACGCGCAACCCGTGGAACCGCGAGCACACAAGCGGCGGGTCGAGCGGCGGTGCGGCGGTGGCCGTCGCCCTGGGCCTCGGCCCCATCGCCATGTCGACCGACGGCGCCGGCTCGGGCCGCATCCCGGCCGCCTGCTGCGGCGTCTACGGGCTCAAGGCCACGCTCGGCCGGGTGCCGCACGAAGTGCCGCCCGACCAGTTCGGCCAGCTCACCTATCTCGGCGTGATGGCCCGCCATCCCGCCGACTTGGGCGCCGGACTCGCTTCGATGTCGCGCGGCCATCGCGACGATCCCTGGACGCTGGCGATCGGCCGCGAGCCCTTCGCCTGGCCCGCCGCGACCGGCGGGCATCCAATCAAGGGCAAGCGCATCACCGTGATCCGCCGCATGACCGGCGGCTATCTCGATCCCGATACCGAGGCGCGGCTCGACGCGGCGCTGGCCTTTCTCGACAAGCAGGGCGCGCGCATCCGGGAGATGGATGGGGGCGAGATCGACTGGAAGCTCGACGTCGCCCGCATCATCCTGCGCGCCAACCAGATCGAGCGTTTCGGCGAAGTCCTGAAGAAGCGCCGCGATGAGCTCGATCCGTCCTTCGCCAAGACCCTCGACGAAGGCGATGCCGTCGACGTCGTGGCGCTGCGTCGTGCCCTCATGGACCGCACGACAGCGTACAAGTCCGTCCAGCGCCTGTTCGCCGACGCCGACCTTCTGCTGACGCCGACCGTGGCGACGCCTGCGCCGCTCGCGACGCAGGACCAGTTCCAGCCGCTGGTGGTCGACGGCAAGCCGCTCGGCGACCTGCGCGCCGCCTGGTACACCTACACCATCCCCTTCAACATGACGGGCCATCCGGCGATCTCGATCCCGTTTGGCAAGTCGAAGGCGGGCCTGCCGATCGGCCTGCAGTTCGTGGCGCCCTGGTACGAAGAAGCCCATCTCATCCAACTGGCCGAGGCATTCGACACGGAGACCGGCGCTTCAAACGAATTCCCGTCGGGTTTCACACCTTCATGACCAGCCCTTGGTCTTGAGATGGGCCTTCACCGCTTCGAGGAAAGCATCAGCCAACCGCGACGGCTTACGGTAGCGCGGCCGCATCGCGCGGAAGAGATAGCGGATGCGCGGCTCGAACGGCACCACGGCGATGCCCTCGCCCTCATAGTCGCGCGCCGTGAAGGGCTCGACGATAGATACGCCCATGCCGCGGGCCGCCAGCGCGCAGGCATCGGCCGAGGAGTAGACGTCGACCTGCAGGCTGCGCTCGATATGCTCTTGCTCGAAGACGGCATCGATCAGGTGCCGCATGCGGCCGTCGAGCGGAAAGGACAGGAAGCGCTCGCCGCGCAGGTCCGCCGGCTTGATGACGCGACGGCGTGCCAGGCGGTGATCGGCCGGCAGCACGCAGACCGCCGCGGCGCGGCTCAGCTCCTCGGTGACGATCGAGGGATGCTCGAAGGGCATCATGGAGAAGCCGAGGTCGATCTGCTGATCGACCATCTTCTGGTTGATGTAGGTCGAGCTGCGGACGTGGAAGACGATGTGCGCCTTGGCGTGGCGCTTGACGAAGGCCGCCATGACATCGGGCAGGACGGACCGACCCAACGCCGGCGTGGAATAGATGTGCAGGTCGCCGACCTGGCGTTCGCGGATCTCGCGCGCGACGCCCGTCACCTGCTCGAGGCTGTGATAGAGCCGCGCCACCTCGGCCTGCAGCAGGCGCGCCTCGCTGGTCGGCGCCAGCCGGCGCTTGATGCGGGTGAACAGCGGATAGCCGATCTCGTGCTCGAGGCCCGCCAGGATCTTGCTGACCGCCGGCTGCGAGACGCCCAGCCGCTCCGCCGCGGCCGTGACCGTGCCGTGCTCCATGATGGCGCGGAACGCTTCGAGCTGGCGCGACGTGATCATCATGACCTCAGGGAATTGATTTCGACCGACGGGAGCATCCGGTGACGAGTGCCGTCTTTTTCTCTGCCACTTATCGCGAGGCGCGCCAACGCTTCCTCGACGCCGCCCGCACCGCCGGCGCAAAGGTCCAGTCGCATGCCCACCCGTTGAAGGGCGCCGAGGGCGAGGAGATCGGCACCGACACCGCCCTGCTGGGCCGCGCCGATGCCGACAGGCTCTTCATCGTAAGCTCGGGCACGCACGGCCCGGAGGGCTTCTCGGGCTCGGCCTGCCAGCTCGCCCTGCTGGGCGACGAACTCGCCAAGCGCGCGACCGATCGAGGCATCGCGCTGCTGCTGGTCCATGCGGTCAACCCGTTCGGCTTCTCGCATCTCAAGCGGACCAACGAGGACAACATCGACCTCAACCGCAACTTCAACGATTTCGCGGCGCCCTACCCCGACAATCCGGTCTACGAGGAGATCCACGAGCTGCTGGTGCCCAAGGCCTGGCCGCCCAGCCACGCGAACGAGACACAGCTCGCCGCCGCCATGGCGCGCCTCGCCGGCCAGCGCAATCCCGGTGTCTCCAGCGGACAGGCCAGGCATCCCGATGGGCTCTTCTATTGCGGCACGGCGCCCGCCTGGAGCAATCGCACCATCCGTGGCATCGTCCGCACGCACGGAGCAGGACGGCACCACATCGCCTGGATCGACGTGCACACGGGCCTCGGCCCCTACGGGCACGGCGAGAAGATCTTCGGCCGGCATTCGCCCGAGACGACGGCGCGAGCGCGGCGCTGGTGGGGACAGGACCTGATCGTGAGCACGGCGACGGAGTCGGTCTCGCCGCGCACGATCGGCCACATCACCGGCTGCGCGCCGGAGGAATGCCCCGATGCCGCGATCACGCCCTCGACCCTGGAATACGGCACCGTGCCCAACCCCGTCGTGAGGCGCGCGCTGCGCGGCGAGGCATGGCTCGCCGGTCACCCCGACGCGCCTCCGGCACTGGTGCGCGAGATCCGCAAGGCCGTGCGCGACGCCTTCTACGTCGATGCCGACGACTGGAAGGGCATGATCCTCGGCCAGTTCCGCGCCTTCGCGTTGCAGACCATCAACGGCCTTGGCGCCGAAAAACACTAAGGGAGACACGCTATGAGACTTCGCCTTCTGCTCGGAGCGCTTGCCGGCTTCGCCCTCGCCGTGCCGGCCGCTGCGCAATCGACCCTGAAGATCGTCATGCACTCCGACCTCAAGATCCTCGACCCGATCTGGGCGTCGGCGCAGATCAGCCGCACCCACGGCTATCTCGTCTACGACACGCTGTTCGGCCTCGACGGCGATCTGAAGCCGCAGCCGCAGATGGTGAACAGCTGGACGGTCGATCCCGCAGGCCTCGTCTACACCTTCGTCCTGCGCGACGGGCTCGCCTGGCACGACGGCGCGCCGGTCACCGCCGAGGACTGCGTCGCCTCGCTGAAGCGCTGGGGCAGCCGCGACGTCATGGGCATCAAGCTGATGGCGCACATCAAGGAACTCACGGCGCCGGACGCCAAGACGATCCGCCTCGAGCTCACCAAGCCCTATGGCCTCGTGCTCGACTCCCTCGCCAAGCCGGCCGGCATCGTGCCGTTCATGATGCCCAAGCGTGTGGCCGATGCGCCCGCGACGCAGCAGCTCAAGGATGCGACCGGTTCCGGCCCGTTCATCTTCAAGGCCGACGAATGGCGGCCGGGCGATCGCGTCATCTACGTGAAGAACCCGAAGTACGTGCCTCGCGCCGAGCCGCCCGCCAACTTCGCCGGGGCCAAGGTCGCGAAGATCGACCGTCTCGAATGGCTGTCGATCGCCGACTCCCAGACCGCGGTGAACGCGCTGGAGAGCGGCGAGGTCGACGCGCTTGAAGCGGTGGCCCACGACCTGCTGCCGCTGATCGAGAAAAAGAAGGGCATCGACGTGCAGCGCGGCGCCTATGCGAGCCAGTACGCGCTCCGGCCCAACTGGCTTCACCCGCCGTTCAACGACCCCAAGATGCGGCTGGCACTGGGCTATGCGATCGACCAGAAGGGCTACCTCGAAGCCTCGGTCGGCGACCCGAAGTTCTGGCGCCTCTGCAAGACCTACTTCGGCTGCGGCACACCGCTCGCCACCGACGCCGGAACCTCCGGCCTGCTGGAGGGCAACGCCGAGAAGGCGAAGGCGCTTCTCAAGGAGGCGGGCTACGACGGCCGGCCGATCGTGCTGCTGCAGGTGAGCGATCTCGCCTCTCTGTCGCACCTCGCACCGGTCGCCAAGGCGCAGCTTGAGCGGGTGGGCTTCAAGGTCGACATGCGACCGGCCGACTGGCAGACGCACCTCGCGCGCGTCATGCGCAAGGAACCGCCGGAGGATCGCGGCTGGAACATCACGCTCTCCAGCACCGGCGTGCTCGATGTCGTGAATCCGGTGACATCGCTGTTCCTCAACTCGGCCTGCGACAAGGCCTCGGCCGGCTGGTCGTGCGACGCCAGGATCGAGGAGCTGCGCGACGCCTTCGCGCTCGAGCCCGACGCGGCCAGGCGTAAGGCGATCGCCGAGCAGATCCAGACGCGCGCCATGGAGCTCGGCACGCACTATCCGCTCGGCGAATGGTACAGCGCCTCGGCGGTCAGCAGCCGCACGAAGGGCTGGATCCGCCCGCCCTCGACGACCGCCTTCTGGAACGTCGAGGTGGCGAAGCGCTAGCTAGGCTTTCTTCGCGCCCGGCAGGAAGTCGTCGAGCGGCACGCCGAAGCTGTTCAGTGCCCACGAGACGAGGTTGTACTGGCCGACCGTGAAAACGGCGTCCATCAGCTGCTCGGTCGAGTACTTCTTCGAAAGCGCGGCCCAGGTCGCGTCCGAAGCGACCGAGTTCTCGTAGAGATCGTCGGCGAGCTGCAGGAGCGCCGCCTCGTGCTCGCCGAGGCCCTTGGCCTTCGGGCCGGCCTTGATGTTCTCGACGTCGGCGTCGCTCAGGCCGCCGCGCTTGGCGATCAGCTCGTGCTGGGCGAACTCGTACTCGGCCTGGTTCAGCCAGCCGATGCGCAGGATCAGCATCTCGCGATCGCGGAACGGCAGGGTCTGCTTGCTGAGGATGTGGCCTGCAAACGGCGTCCAGCGCTTCACCAGGGCCGGATGGTGGGCCAGCACCTTGAAGATGTTGAACACCTGGCCGTTCATGGCGTTCTTCTCGATGGCCTCGCGCTCCTCGGCCTTCATGGTCGCGAGATCACGCATCGGGATACGCTGCTTGCGCTTGATCACCTGGCTTTCCTCCGTCCTGTCCCTGCGGACTTTATGACGGCAAGAAAGACCCCTCGCTAGGCTCGGGGCGACACCTGGTCAAAGGACGTTCCGCGCGGCGGCTGGAGCTTCGCGGCGGCGAGCCTGGCCTGGCCCGGCGTGCTGAACTGCGCGCCGTCGATCTCGAAGAAGGGACGTGCGAAGGCGTGGAAGCGGAACGCATTGCCTTCCTTCAGGACGACGCCGGCGGGCTGGCCCCAGATTTCGACGACGAAGGGTTCGGGCATGGCGCTGTCTCCCTCTTGGCTGAAGTGTCGCGTTCACTCCCCACATGGTGTCGACACAATGCCAAGACAATGGCTGTCGTTGTCGAACTTGGAGAGGATCACAGCAGACCCTTCGCTCACGGCATCAATAAGGCGATACGTGCTTTTCCCTGCTGGCGTTGCGGTCAAGCTGACGAAAGAATGACAACGAGATGTCACATCGACTGACCCGTTCGCGCTTCCTGCGCACCGCCGGCATCACGACAGCACTGCTGGCGGCCGATCGCGCCGCCGCGCAGTCGGCGCGCGACCTCGAGACGGTCGATATCAAGACCTTCGAGACATCGACCATCGATGGGCGCCAGTGGGACAGGCCGCTGCCCGGCGGCCGCACCGTCGATGCAGTGCATCGCTCCGTATTGCTGCGCTTCCCCGGCGCAGGAGATGCCATCGCCCTCGCATTGCGGCGCGGTCGCGTGCTCGCCAAGGCCGAGCTGGTCCTCGATTACGAGAACTACGAGATCATCCCCGACGGCTACACCTGCCGCGACGGACTCGGCCGCAAGGTCTGGACCGAGGATCCGCCGACCTGGCATGTGCAGGCCTGGCCGCTGCGCCGTCCGTGGACGGCCGATCCGACGACCGGCCCAACCTTCAACGCCAGCGTCAACGGGCACCGCTACTGGACGCGCTACGGCGCCACCGATCCGACGCGCGATCGCTTCGACGGGCTCCTGGAACCCCGGGAGCTGTCGTTCCAGAACCGCGAGGCGCGTTTCGACATCACGCCGCTCTTCGCCACCAACGTGCTGGCGCCGTCGGCCGGCGAACGGCTGCTGATGCCGGAGCGCTGCGGCTTCCTGCTGCGCAAGCTCGAGACCTACGACACGCGCTACCGCGAACGCGGCAATGCCTACGAATGGCAGATGCCGATCGGCGGCCACGGCCTCACCTTCGCCGCGGCGCGCCTCGTGCTCACCTTGCGGCCGATCACCGGCACCGTGGCCGTGACCCTGCCGGCCGACCGCGGCCTCGCGCAGCGCACATCGGACGGCAGCAAGCCGACCGCAATGCTCTCGCCCATGCCGGAATTGGCGCAACGCGCGCAACGCACGATCGAGCAGGGGCTCGCCGGCCGGCCAGCCTGGCAGGTCGAGCGCATCCGCGAGCTACAGCGGGTCGGTGGCGACAATGTCAGCCCGTGGGCCGAAGTGACCGGCCCCAAGGGCGAGGAAAGCTACCGCAAGCGCCTAGCCGAGATGATGGCGATGCCGCCGCGCTACTGGCTCGGCTGGGACATCGCGGACCACCTGCTGATCTGGCATCTGTTCGGCAACCTGCTGCCCGACCCTGTGCGCGACCACATGAAGAACTATTGGACGGCGTGGTTGCAGCCCGACCTGCCGACCAGCGCGTTCGTGCCACCCCATAGTGCCGATGCGATCGACTACTGGCGGCGCAACAAGGACTGGCGCGGCCGCGCCTCGTTCTTCCGCGACGGCTACAACTACGCGGTCAGCACGCAGAACTTCAACCACACGGCGGCGATGGGTGCGCTGCTGGGCGGTGCGCTGATCGACTCGGCTCACGCGACGGGTGACGGCCGGCATGGGCTGGAGCACCTACCGCTGCGCTTCTGGGGTTTCCTGGACGGCAGCACGCAGGAGATGCTCGACCCGTACTATCTGTCGATCACGCTCAGCGCGCTCAAGATGTTCCGGGACTACGGACCGCAGCCGATCGACCGGCTGATGGGCCGCATCCTGGTCGACCGCACGCTCGAGTTGCTGATCAGCGTCTACCACCCGTCCCTGCGCCGCTTCGTGGCTGCAGCCCATCGCGCCCGCATCGCCGGCGCGCTGGCCGAGCAGGACGGCATCTTCGGCGCGCTGCACACGGTCTCGAAGGCTGGCACGGTCAATCACCTCGACAAGGCACACAACGCCGTCGAGCACGGCATGCCCGCCTGGGGCTACGACTTCCCGCCGGGACGCGTGGCGATGCAGAGTCTCGTCACGCCTTGGGCACCCGACTGGGTGTCGGGCCCGATCGACGACAAGGCGCTGCCCTGCGAGGAGACCTCGACCGACGCCACGCGCGGAGCCTACAAGCCGCCGTTGTGGCGCCGCACCTTTCTCGGCCGCTGGCACGGGCTCGCGAGCCAGGACGTGCGCGGCGGCACGATCGACATCATGGGCCAGTGGGTACGCGCCGCCCGCGTCGCCACGGCGCCGGCCGAGCGCGGCCTGCTCACAGTACGCTACGTGGCCAACACACCGGATCTCGCCACGACACAGGGCGGTCAGGTGAGCCAGGCCGGCGTGACGCTCTGCTTCCAGAGCCGCAACCGTGCCATCGTCTTCGCCAAGCCGAACACCAACCGCGACCGCTTTCTCGCAGCGGCCAAGGACGGCGTCTCCTCGCTGGCCACCGTGATCGGGCTCTGGAACCTGTCGGACCGGCCGACCTGGGAGATCCATGCCGGCGACCGCCGTCTCGACACCTTCCCGGTGAAGCTCGAGGCCGGCCAGCGCATCCTGATCAGGGACGGCGTTAGCTACCTCGCGATCCTGCCGCTGCCGACCTCCGATCTCGGCCGCGACGCCGCCATCGAGATCGCGCCCGGCATCAAGGGCAAGAGCGAGCCCAACAGCGCCGAGGTCGGGCCTGCCCTCACCGTCTCGCTGTTCAACCTGCGCCGGCCGCAGCCAGTCGCGATCCGCAGCCTCGACATGCGCGCGATCACGACGCGCACCTACAACGGCTTCGTGCTCGAGATGGGCGACGAGGCACAGCACGGGAGCTTCGAGGCCTTCCGGCGCCACATCGCCGCGACCGAGCTCAAGGCGGAATGGAACGACGGCAAGCGCCAGCTCGAGGTCGCCTACCGCAGCGGCGGCGACCTGATGGAGGCGGGCTTCTCGACCGAGTTCGGCCAGTCCGCCGATTCGAGCTATGCCATCGAGGGCGGCCAGCAGGAGCGCGCGATCCCCTATCGCCGCCTCAACGGAAACTGGCCCTATCTGCAGGCCGGCATCGACCGCGACAGCTTCTGGGCGCAGCAGGGCACGACCGGCCGGCTTGAGAAGGCCGGCGCCGTGCTCTCGACCGATCCGGGCCGCAAGGCCTACCTGATCGCAGATCCGGGAAGCGGTGCCGTCGTCGGCTACAATCCTCTGCCCGATCCGCAGAGCTTCTCCCTCACGGCGCGCGACGGCGCCGTCTTCGAAGCCGACGGGCGGGTCGGGCTGATGCGCCTGGAGTACCGGCCGTGGGTACGCGAGGTCGAGATCGATCACACGCCCAAGCCCGACCAGACGGGCCTCGCCCGCACAATCACGATCTCGGGACTTGCCGAGGCCCCCAAGGTGACCCTGAATGGCCGGACGGTCGCCGCCACGGCGACCGGCAAGACCTTCCAGGTTCCGCTGGCATGATCCCACCTCTCACGCGCTCGGCGCTGCTTGGCTTCGCCGGGGCTAGCCTGCTCGCGCGCCGTGCCGGCGCACAATCCGGGGCGCAGACGGGAGCCCGCATGCACCAGCGCAAGATCCCCTCCTCCGGCGAGATGCTACCGGTGGTCGGTGTCGGCACCTGGCGCACTTTCGACGTGGGCGGCAAGCCCGAGGATCGTGCACCGCTTGCCGAGGTGCTGCAGCTCCTGTTCGAGGCGGGCGGCTCGGTGATCGACACCTCGCCGATGTACGGCTCGGCCGAGGCCGTGGTCGGCGACCTGCTGGCGGCAGCCGGCACGCGCGGCAAGGCCTTCATCGCCACCAAGGTCTGGACGACGGGACGCGATAGCGGCATCGCGCAGATGCGCAACTCGCTGCGCCTGCTGAAGACTGACCGCATCGACCTGATGCAGATCCACAATCTCGTCGACTGGCGCGCCCACCTGCCGACTCTCAAGGCATGGAAGGCGGAAGGCCGCCTGCGCTACCTCGGCATCACCCACTATACGCAGAGCGCCCACGACGAGCTGGAGAGCGTGATGCGCGCCGAGAAGTGGGACTTCGTGCAGCTCAACTATGCGCTCGACGATCGCGCGGTCGAGCGGCGTCTGCTGCCGCTCGCCCAGGAGCGCGGCATCGCCGTGATCGTCAACCAGCCATTCGGCGGTGGCGGCCTGTTGCGCAAGCTGATGGCGCGCAAGCTGCCGGACTGGGCGGGCGAGATCGGTGCGGCGAGCTGGGCGCAGCTCCTGCTGAAGTTCGTGCTGGCCAATCCGGCGATCACCTGCGTGATCCCCGGCACCGGCAAGCCCGAGCACATGAAGGACAACCTTCAGGCCGGCTTCGGGGCCTATCCGGACGCCGCGCTGCTGAAGCGCATGACGGCGGAGATCGCCGTCTGAAAAACTTCCACTGTCATCCCGAGCGCGAGTGACGCAACGCCGATACAGTCGCTAAAGCGGCAGTTCCCTGGCGATCCAGTCGAGTGCCGACGGGTGCTTCGGCTGCCAGCCCAATTCGGCGCGCGCGCGCTTGGCCCGGACGCGGCTGTTGGAGCCGTAGGAGTATGCCGCGCCGTTCTCGCCCAACTCCTCCGCGGCCTCGTCGAACGGCCAAGGCTGCGGCACCGCCATCCCGAGACGCTTGGCGATGGCGACGCAGACGTCGCGGTACGAGGCCTCGCCGTTCTCCACGAAGTAGAACGCGCCGGACGGCGCCTTGGCGAGGGCGAGACGAAAGACATCGGCCACGTCCTCGACATGAACGTTCGACCAGACATTCAGCCCCTTGCCGACATGGCGCACGACGCCCGCCTTGCGCGCCAGCGCCGCGAGCTTGGGGATCTGGACGCTGTCGCGGGCGAGGCCGAGCCCGCTGCCATAGATCATGGTGGGGCAGACGATGGCCGATCGCACGCCGCGCGAGGCCGCACCGCGGACGATGTCGTCGATGGCGACCCTCGCCTGCTTGCCGGCGACGGGGACGAACGGTGTGTCCTCGTCGTAGACCTTCTCCGACGCCATGTCGCCATGCGCCTCGTCGGCCACGATGCTGGAGCCGCTGGTGTGCAGGAACGGCTTGTTCGAGCCAGCGAGTCCTTCGACCAGCGCCTCGACGGCGCCGCGATGGTCGCTGCTCGCAGTGTTGATCACGCCGTCGGCGCGCCTGGCCTCGGCGGTCAGGATCGATGCGTCGTCGAGGCTGCCGACCACCGGCTCCACGCCCATCGCGGCGAGGCGCTGGCCCTTGCCCGCGTCACGCACGAGGCCGCGCAGCTTGTGGCCGTCGTCGAGCAGGCGGCGCGCAACGGTGCCGCCGATATAGCCGGTCGCACCGGTCAGAAAGATGTTCATGGCTGCCTCGTTTTCTCCAGCGCCGCCAGGCGCTGGACAGCCTGACGTACCGGACCTTCGAGGCCTTCGCCACCCTGTTCGAGATGCGCGACGATCGCCGCCCGCATGCGGGGATCCCAGAATTTCCGGAGATGGTCGGCGATCGAGACCGCCGGATCGCCCTGCTGGGGCCCGAAGAACCGGCCGATCTGGTTGGCCATCATGACCAGCTTGTCCGCTGACATGGCGTTACTCCACCGCCACCTTGGCGATGCGCCGGCTCTGCTCGGCCTGCGCGTTGTAGGCGCGCTGCCAGTCGCTGGGGCCGTTCGACGGCGAGACCTGCACGGCCGTCACCTTGTATTCGGGGCAGTTGGTCGCCCAGTCGGAGAACTCGGTCGTGACGACGTTCGCCTGCGTGTCGGGATGGTGGAACGTGGTGTAGACGATGCCTGGCGCGACGCGATCGGTGATGTACGCGCGGAGCGCCGTGCCGCCGGCGCGGCTGTCGAGCTTCACCCAGTCGCCGTTGCGCACGCCGCGCTGCTCGGCATCATGCGGATGGATCTCGAGGACATCCTCGTCGTGCCATGTGACGTTGGCGGTGCGCCGCGTCTGCGCCCCGACATTGTACTGCGACAGGATACGACCTGTGGTGAGCAGCAGCGGGAAACGCGGGCCCGTGCGCTCATCGGTCGGCACATATTCGGTGATCATGAAGTTGCCCCTGCCACGGGCGAAGCCGCCGATATGCATGACCGGCGTACCGGTCGGCGCCTTCTCGTTGCAGGGCCACTGGACCGAGCCGACCCTGTCGAGCAGATCGTAGGAGACGCCAGCGAAGGTCGGCGTGAGTGCGGCGATCTCGTCCATGATCTCCGCCGGATGCGCGTAAGCCATCTCGAAGCCCATCGCCTTCGAGATCGCGAGCGTGATCTCCCAGTCGGCCATGCCGTTCCTGGGCGTTATCACACGCCGCACGCGATTGATGCGGCGCTCGGCATTGGTGAAGGTCCCGTCCTTCTCGAGGAAGGTCGAGCCCGGCAGGAAGAGATGGGCATAGTTCGCGGTCTCGTTCAGGAAGAGATCCTGCACCACCACGCATTCCATGGCCTTCAGCGCCGCCGCGACATGGTGGGTGTTGGGGTCGGACTGCAGGATGTCCTCACCCTGCACATAGAGGCCCTTGAACGTGCCCTCGATCGCCGCGTCGAACATGTTGGGGATGCGCAGGCCGGGCTCGTCGTCGAGCGGCCGGCCCCACATCTTCTCGAACATGGTGCGCGTGGCATCGTCGGAGATGTGGCGGTAGCCGGTGAGCTCGTGCGGGAAGGAGCCCATGTCGCACGAGCCTTGGACGTTGTTCTGGCCGCGCAGCGGATTCACGCCGACACCCGGCCGCCCGAGATTGCCGGTCACCATCGCGAGGTTGGCGATCGCCATGACGGCGGTGGTGCCCTGGCTGTGCTCGGTGACGCCGAGACCATAGTAGATCGCGCTGTTGGGGCCTGCGGCGTAGAGGCGGGCCGCCCCGCGGATTACCTCAGGCGACACGCCGGCGACCAGGCCGACCGCCTCGGGGCTGTTCTGCGGCTCGGCAATGAACGCCGCCCAGTGCTCGAAGGCATCGCGATCGCAGAATTCGCGCACGAAGGCTTCGTCGACGAGGCCTTCCGTCACGATCACATGCGCCAGCGCATTCAGGATCGCGGCGTTGGTGCCCGGGCGCAGCGGCAGGTGATAGTCGGCCTCGACATGCGGCATGCGCACAAGGTCGGTGCGGCGCGGATCGACGACGATCAGGCGTGCGCCCTGGCGCAGGCGCTTCTTCATGCGCGAGGCGAAGACGGGATGGGCGTCGGTCGGGTTGGCGCCGATCACCAGGATGACGTCAGCCTGCTCGACCGAGTCGAAGTCCTGCGTGCCCGCCGAGGTGCCGAAGGCGGTCCTGAGCCCGAAGCCGGTCGGCGAATGGCAGACGCGGGCGCAGGTGTCGACATTGTTGTTGCCGAAGCCGCCGCGGACCAGCTTCTGGACGAGATAGGTCTCCTCGTTGGTGCAGCGCGAGGAGGTGATGCCACCGATCGCCAGCCGCCCGTGCTTTTCCTGCAGCCGCTTGAACTCGGAAGCGACCCGGCCGATCGCCTCGTCCCAGCTCACCTCGCGCCAGGGCTGGTCGATGGTGTCGCGCATCATCGGCTTCAGGATGCGCTCCTTGTGGTTGGCGTAGCCCCAGGCGAAGCGGCCCTTGACGCAGGAATGGCCGCGATTGGCCTTGCCGTCCTTCCAGGGGACCATGCGCACCAGCTCCTCGCCGCGCATCTCCGCCTTGAACGAGCAGCCGACACCGCAATAGGCGCAGGTCGTCACCACCGAATGCTCGGGCACGCCGATGTCGATGACGCTCTTTTCCGAGAGCGTCGCGGTCGGGCAGGCCTGCACGCAGGCGCCGCACGACACGCACTCCGAGCTCAGGAAATTGTCGGCCATCGCACCGGCCGAGACCTTGGAGTCGAAGCCGCGGCCCTGGATGGTGAGCGCGAAGGTGCCCTGCACCTCCTCGCAGGCGCGCACGCAGCGCGAGCAGACGATGCACTTCGACGGATCGAAGGTGAAGTACGGGTTGCTCTCGTCCTTCTCCTGCCTTGTGTGGCTCTCGCCGTCGTAGCCATAGCGCACCTCGCGCAGGCCGACGGCGCCCGCCATGTCCTGCAGCTCGCAGTCGCCGTTGGCGGCACAGGTCAGGCAGTCGAGCGGATGGTCGGAGACATAGAGCTCCATCACGCCCTTGCGGACCTGCTTCAGCCGCTCGGTCTGCGTCGACACGACCATGCCCGGCGCGACCGGCGTCGTGCAGGAGGCGGGCGAGCCGGCACGACCGGCGATCTCGACCA
>SCVT01000401.1 GCA_004296815.1 Reyranella sp.
GCCGGCCGCGCACGCCGAGCGCGTCGAGCTGGAAGGGCAGGGCGTTGTCCCAGTCGGAGGCTTTGGAGCCGTCCGACCCGGCGGTCACGAGAGGCACCAGGCCAGGATGCTCTTCTGCGCGTGCAGGCGGTTCTCCGCCTCGTCGAACACGACCGACTGCGGGCCGTCGATCACGTCCGCCGTCACCTCCTCGCCGCGGTGGGCGGGGAGGCAGTGCATGAAGATCGCGTCCTTCTTGGCCTGCTTCATCAGGTGCTTGTCGACCTGGTAGGCGCGCAGCAGGTTGTGGCGTCGTGCGGCCGAGGGGCTGTGCGGATCCTCGTCGCCCATCGACACCCAGGTGTCGGTGACGACGCAGTCCGCGTCCTTCACCATCTTCTCGGGGTCGTGGCCGATCGAGATGCGGCCCTTCGACTTGGCGGCCCAGTCGACCACGTCCTGTGGCGGCTTGAGCTCCGTCGGGCAGGCGATCTTGAGCTCGAAGTCGAACTGCACGGCGGCGTGGATCCACGACGTCGCCATGTTGTTGCCGTCGCCCGACCAGGCGACCGACTTGCCCTTGATGGAGCCGCGATGCTCCTCGTAGGTCATGACGTCGGCCATGAGCTGGCATGGATGCGTCTTGTCGGTGAGTCCGTTGATCACCGGCACGGTCGCGTACTTCGCCATCTCGAGGAGCTTCTCCTCGACGGTGGTGCGCATCATGATGATGTCGACGTAGCGGCTGAGCACGCGCGCGGTGTCGGCGATCGTCTCTCCGCGGCCGAGTTGGGTGTCGCTGCGACCGAGCATGATCGTCTCGCCGCCGAGCTCGCGCATGCCGACCTCGAACGACACGCGGGTGCGTGTCGAGGGCTTCTCGAAGATCATGGCGAGGGTCTTGCCGGCGAGCGGCTTGTCGTGCCCGCCGTTAGACCGTGCCTGCTTCATCGCCTTGCCCTGATCGAGGATCTGGCGAAGCGTCTTGGAATCGACCTGGTCGAGGTCGAGGAAGTGCTTGGGCGTGCCCATGGTGCCTACTCGGCCGCCTTGGCGCTCTCGAAGGACACGGCGGCCTTCGAAAGGATATCGATGCCTTCGTCGATCGCGGCCTTGTCGGCGATCAGCGCCGGGAAGACGCGGACCACGTTCTCGCCGGCCGGCGGGACCAGCAGGCCGAGCGTCTGCAGCTTCATCACCATGTCGCCCGCGGGAACCGCCGGCGTGCACTGGATGCCCTGCAGGAAGCCCATGCCACGCTGCTCGGCGTAGACCTTGGGGTGCTTCTTCACGAGGCCTTCGAGCTGGGCCTTGAGGTACTCGCCCTTGCTCGCGACGGCCTCGATGAAGCCGGGCTTCAGCAGCTCGTCGAGCAGCGCGTTGGCCACGCCCGTGGCGAGCGGATTGCCGCCATAGGTCGAGCCGTGCGTGCCCGGGACCATGCCGACCGCCGCCTTCTCGGTCGCCATGAAGGCGCCGATCGGGAAGCCGCCACCCATGCCCTTGGCGATCGCCGCGACGTCGGGCTTCACGCCCGACCAGTCGTAGCCCCACATCTTGCCGGTACGGCCGAAACCCGTGTGGATCTCGTCGTAGAACAGGAGCAGGCCGAACTCGTCGCAGATCGCGCGCAGATCCTTGAGGAACTGCGTGGTCGTGGCGCGGATGCCGCCTTCGCCCTGGATCGGCTCGACCAGGATGCCGGCTGTCTCGTCGTCGATCATGTCGCGCACGACGTTGGTGTTGTTGAGCGGCGCGTGCTTGTAGCCGGGCGCCGGCGGGCCGAAGCCCTCGAGGTACTTCTCGTTGCCCGTGGCGGCGAGCGCGTTCAGCAGGCGGCC
>SCVT01000402.1 GCA_004296815.1 Reyranella sp.
CGGCGATGGTCGCCTCGCCGAAGGCCACGTTCATCACCACGTTGGCGGTCTTGCGGCCGACGCCGGGCAGCGCCTGCAGCTCCTCGTGCGTCTTCGGCACCTCGCCGCCGTGCCGCTCGAGCAGGAGATGGCTGAGGGCGATCACGTTCTTGGCCTTGTTGCGAAACAGACCGATCGTCTTGATGTGGTCGATCAGCTTCCTTTCACCGAGCGCCACCATCTCGGCCGGCGTCTTGATGACCTTGAACAGCGGCCCGGTGGCGCGGTTGACGCCGATATCGGTCGCCTGCGCCGAGAGCACGACCGCGACCAGGAGCTGGTAGACGTTGTCGTACTCCAGCTCCGTCTCGGGCTCCGGCATCGCCTGCTTGAGGCGTGCGAAGAACTCGGGGATGACGGCGGTCTTCATCAGGGCCATATAGCTTCATAGCATGACCGAAACGCCCCTTCCGGCGGTCCGTTACGCCACGGCCCTCGCGCCGCACCGCAGCCTGTCGCCCCTGGGCTTCCGCTGGCTGATCCGCGGTGCCATCGCGGTCAACCTGCTGTTCGGCGTGCCGATGCTGGTGATGGGCGCCTGGCCGGTGCTGGGCTTCCTCGGCCTCGACGTCGTGCTGCTCTGGTGGCTGTTCAAGCGCTCCTATCTCGACGCACGGCGCAGCGAGACGCTGCTGCTCACCGACCGCGAGCTGATCGTGGCGAGGGTCGCGCCCGACGGTGAGCGCGAGGAGCTTCGGCTCGATGCCTACTGGCTGAAGATCGAGGCGACGGAAGAGCGGCTGGTCGCGACCTCGCGCGGCAACCGCGCCGTGCTCGGACGCTTCCTCAGTCCGCCCGAGCGCCTGCGCGTCGCCGACGAGCTCAAGGCGGCGCTGGTCGAGATGCGCAGCCCGCGCTTCCGCCACGCCTGGGACACCGACGAATAGCGCGTCCAGTAACGCGTCCGGCGCGTCTTCCCCCGAAGATCGCTTGCCATCTCCTGCCGGGACTGAGCAGGTGGAGAGATTGGGCACTCCGCTAGAGCCAGGGCGGTCACAGGGAGACGCGACATGGACAAATCCATGGACGACACCGCTGGCAGCAAGGAACTCGTGTCGATCGAGAAGAAAATCGCCGAGGCCGAGCGGGAGATCCTCGACCTCAGCAACGCCTATGCGGCCGTCGTGGGCCCGACGGACCTCGTCGGATCCCATCGATCCATCTGGTCCGCCCCCGAGGCCTATCGCGATCCCTTCACGGAGGCGACGAAACGGCTCGGCGAGCTGACCGCGAAGCGGCGGGCGCTCAAGAGCACGTTTCAGCGGCGCTAGAGCCCCGCGCCGCAGGCGCTAAAGCCCGAGCACGTCCTTCATGCCGTAGAGGCCGGGCTTCTTGCCGTCCAGCCACTTGGCGGCCATCACCGCGCCCATCGCATAGCCCTCGCGGCTGAAAGCGCGATGCGTCAGCTCGAGCCGCTCGCCGGCCGAGGCGAAGTAGACCGTATGGAAGCCCACCTCCTCGCCGCCGCGGAGCGTGGCGAAGCCGACCTCTCCTGTGGGCCGCGCGCCGGTATGGCCGTCGCGGCTGCGGCGCCAGACCTTCTCCAGCTCGACCTTGCGGCCTGCCGCAGCGGAGCGGCCGAGCGCGAGCGCGGTGCCGGAGGGCGCGTCGATCTTGTGGCGGTGGTGCATCTCCAGCACCTCGATGTCGTAGGAGGGGTCGAGCAGCGAGGCGGTCTTCTCCACCAGCGCCATCAGGATGTTGACGCCCAGCGCCATGTTGGCCGCCCACATGATCGGCACCTTCTTGGCCGCCTCGTGGATCAGCTTTGTCTGCACCGGATCGAGGCCGGTCGTGCCGATCACCATCGAGACGCCCTTGTCGGCCGCGACCTTGGCGTGCGCGACCGTGGCCTCGGGGATCGTGAAGTCGATCACGACGTTGGCGGGGGCGATGGCGTCCACGCTGTTGCCGACGATCTTCACGCCGCACTTCTCGAGGCCCGCGACCTCGCCGGCATCGCGGCCCAGCGCGTTGCTGTTGGGCGCTTCGCCGGCCGCGGCCAGCGACACGCCCTCGGTGGCGGCGATGCGGCGCACCAGCATCTGGCCCATGCGCCCGGCGGCGCCGACGACGGCGATCTTCATGTGTATGACCTGTCCTGAGTGTCTGACGCCTGTATTCTACACACCCGACGAAGCCCGGAGACACGAATGCTATTCATGGTGGTCGAGAAGCTGAAGAACCAGGACGGCAAGGCCGTCTATCGCAAGCTGCAGAAGGGGCGCGGCCTGCCCGACGGGCTGAAGTTCGTGGCGAGCTACGTCACCGCCGATCTCGGCCGCTGCTTTCAGCTCATGGAGACCGACGACATCACGACCTTCCAGCGCTGGATCGCCGACTGGCAGGAAGTGGTCGAGTTCGAGGTCGTCCCCGTGGTCGAGGGCAAGACGACCCGGGCGGCCCTGGAGCCTTTGCTTTAAGGGCTTTCTGGGACTTGCAGGTTCAGCAGGTTTGTGGTAGGAAATTAACTATCATGGGCCGGTCCTGACCGGGCCCGAACCACCACGCCGGCGGACCCAACCGACCGCATGAGCCTCCCAAGCCGACAGGCCCGGAGGTGTCCCCGGAGCGGGCTCCGCTCCCTTGTTGAATGAAAGTCGAAAAGACCGGCGACTCTCACGCCGGCCCGACGTGCGGACTGCGACACCTGCTACAAAACGGTACGTCGCGGTGTAGCACCCGAGAATCAGAAAGACCGCGCAGATGCGGCATCGGAGCCCCGTCGCAAGCGCGACGGGACGGCGGTGTCGCTGTAGCGCGGCGTTCGCCGGCCGTTACTTCCAGGGATCGGCGACCTTGGGCCAGAACGGCGTCTTGCGCTTGGTGTAGGGCCAGCGCGTGACGTCGGGATCGGCGGCGCCGGGCGTGGCGACGTAGAGGATCTCCTTCGCGACGCCGACGAAGCCGTTATAGAAATGCTGCGCCGACTTCACGATCACCACGCGATAGTCGGCGGGTTCGGCGCCGACCGCGCGGAAGGCGTCGGCGTGGAAGGTCTGGTTGCGGCGGGTGCAGATCGCCACGTCGACATGCTCCGACGAGAGCAGCGCCATGTTGCCGAGCGGCGACATCACCGGCCCGTAGGGCTGGTAGACGTCGCGGGCGATCTTCTTGACCGTGACGTCGAGGTCGATCGGCTCGCCGCTCACCGTGCCCGACTTGCCGCCGAGCCGCATGCGGATGCGTGCGCCCTCGCCCGCCTCCTCGGCGATCTGGAAGGCCATCGGGTCCCACATGCAGCCGAACAGGGAGGGGCCGATCTGGCGCTCGACCAGCGCCTTCAGCACGAAGGTCGAATCGCCCGGCGCGCCGGAGCCGGGATTGTCGGCGCGATCGGCCAGCACCAGCGGGCCCTGGTTGTGCGAGGCGGCGCGGTCCATCGCCTCATCGACGGTGAGGTACTTGGTGGCGTAGCGCTCGCGGTTGTCCCACAGCTCGCCGGCCAGTTGCTTGGCGAGCTTCTCGGCCTTTTCCATGTCGCCGTCGGCCACGACGAGGGTGCGGGTGCCGACATCCTCGACGTCGGCGAAGGAGAAACCGTGGCTGAGCGACACCGAGAGGATGCCGTCCTTGCCTTCGAGCGACTTCATGCGGACCACGAACTCGTTGATCGGCGGCACGGAGGTGCGGTACTGCGCGATCATGCGGCAGTCGTAGCGCGCCATGACGGGCTTCACCTTGCCGTCGGCGGTGTCGGCGATGATGTCGAACAGCTCGGCCGCGCGCTCCATCGTGTCGGTGTGCGGGTATTCCTTGTAGCCCACCAGCACGTCGGCACTGTCGAGCATGAGCGCGCTGAGATGGCAGTGCAGGTCGAACTCGGCGCCGATCGCGACCTTGGGCCCGACGATGGCGCGGACCTTCGCGAGCAGGTCGCCTTCGCAGTCGTCGTAGCCATCGGCCACCATGGCGCCGTGCACGTTGATCAGCACGGCGTCGAGCGGCAGTGCGGCCTTGACGCCCGCCAGCACCTCGTCGCGGAAATCCTCGTAGACCTTGCGCACCGTCGTGCCCGACGGCGCGGCGAAGGTCGCGAGGCCCTCGATCACCGTCCAGCCGCGCTCCTCGGCCTTCTTGCGCCAGACGTGCATGGGCGCAGTGAAGTTGGTGGGCTCGTGCTTGGTCGCGTCGCCGCGCCAGATGCCGTGCTCCTGGTAGCCGCGCAGGCCGGTCGGGAACGGCACGAACTGGTTGGTCTCGGTCCCGAGGGCCGCGATGAACACACGCTTGGTCACGATCACTCCTTGGCGCAATGACAGCCCGCGACATGGTCGTCGACCATGCCCGAGGCCTGCATGAAGGCGTAGCAGATGGTGGAGCCCACGAACTTGAAGCCGGCCTTCTGCAGCGCCTTCGACATGGCGTCGCTCTCCGGCGTCTTGGCCGGCACGCCCTTGAGGTTCTTGGGCCGGTTCTTCTTCGGCTTGCCGCCGACGAAGCTCCACAGGAACTTGGAGAACGAGCCCTCGCGCTCCAGCAGGTCGAGATAGGCGCGGGCGTTGCTCACGCTCGCGTCGATCTTGCCCTTGTGGCGGATGATGCCGGGGTCGGCCAGGAGCTTGGCGAGCTTGGCCGGCGTGTAGCGGGCGATCTTCTTGGGATCGAACCCGTCATAGACCTTGCGATAGTGTTCGCGCTTCCTGAGCACCGTGATCCACGACAGGCCCGCCTGGCAGCCTTCGAGCGTCAACAGCTCGAACAGCGCGCGGTCGTCGCGCAGCGGCCGGCCCCATTCCGTGTCGTGGTATTTCTGGTAGAGCGGGTCTTCCGAAACCCAGCCGCATCTCGGCTTGCCGTCCGCGCCGCTCACTCTATCGTGCTTCCAAACCATGTGAGGAAACTACCCAATGCCCAAGGATCTCGCCAATCTCAAGGTCTGCATCTTCGACGTTTTCGGAACCGTCGTGGATTGGCGCGGCAGCCTGATCGAGGACCTGCCCAAGCTCGGCAAGAAGTACGGGCTCGAGACCGACTGGACGAGCTTCGCCGACGACTGGCGCGGCCTCTACCAGCCGCAGATGCACCGCGTGCGCAAGGGCGAGCTGCCGTGGACGCGCATCGACGACCTCCACAAGGAGGCCTTCGAGATGCTGCTGAAGAAGCGCGGGCTGAAGCATCCCGGTGAGGCGGGCTCGTGGGAGTTCACCCACCTCTGGCACAAGCTCCGGCCGTGGCCCGACTCGGTCGAGGGCATCGGCATGATGAAGAAGAAGTACGTCGTGGCCACGCTCAGCAACGGCAACGTCGCCCTGCTGATCAACATGGCCAAGAACGGCGGCATCCCCTGGGATCACTGTTTCTCGGGCGAGACCTTCCATCACTACAAGCCCGATCCCGAGGCCTATCTCGGCGTGGTCGACAGCATGTACCTCAAGCCCGAGCAGGTGATGCTGGTCGCCGCCCACAACGGCGACCTGGCGGCGGCGCAGAAGTGCGGTCTCTCGACGGGCTACGTCAACCGCCCCTACGAGCACGGCCCCAATCAGAAGGTCGACTTCAAGGCCGAGGGCGACTGGGACGCCGTCGGCGACACGATCATCGAGGTCGCGAAGAAGATCGGCTGCTAGCTCCGCTCAAACCCCGATCGTGGTGAGGTCCTGGAACCAGTGCTGCGCCTGGATGTAGGACTTCACCTTCGGTGACAGCGCATGCGGGTTGGTGTCGTGGACCACCCAGATCAGCACGGCATCGTCCACGACCTTTTCGTGGACCTTGGCCATGATCGCGTCCTGCTTCGCCGGATCGAAGGTGGCCAGCGCCTCGTCGATGAGCTTGTCGACCTCGGGGCTCGCATAGTTGCTCCAGTTCACGCCGACCGGCGCGGCCTGGTTCGAGGCGAAGAAGCGCGTGAAGGCGTAGAGCGGATCCGACGTCACGTAGGCGATGTTGTTGGCGGTGACGTCCTTGTTCATCTCAGCCTTGGCGCCGGCGCGCCAGGCCGTGTAGAGCGCCTCGAGCTCGACGACCTTGAACTCGAGGTCGATGTAGACCTCCTTGAACATCTCCTGGATCGCCTCGTTCATCGGCAGCGACAGCATCTGGCCGGTGCCGCCCGAGGCCACCACAAACTTGGTCTTCAGCGGCTGGGCCTTGCTGAAACCGGCGGCGCTCATCAGCGTGCGGGCCTGGTCGGGCGCGTACTTGATCTCGAAGCTGGGCTTGCCGAACCACGGGCTGGTCCGGTCGACCTGGCCGAAGGCGGGCTGGGCGAGGCCGCCCAGGAGCTGGACGATGGCGTTGCGGTCGATGGCGAGGTTGGCGGCCTTGCGGAGGCGGATGTCGGTCCAGGGCGAGCCGGGCAGCATGGAAGGATGATAGTTCCAGACGTGCGGCGTCACGTTCTGGACGATCTTCATGCCGCCCTTGGTCAGGCGATCGACGGCGTCGGGCGGCGGTGTCTCGATCAGGTCGACGGTGCCTGAAAGAAGCGCGGCGGTGCGGGTCGCGGCTTCGGGGGCCACGATCAGCACCATGCGGTCGGCCTTGGGAATGCGCTTGGGGTTCCAGTAGGCCTCGTTCTTGACCAGCTCGGCGCGCTCGCGCGGCACCAGGCGGGCGAGCTTGAACGGGCCGGTGCCCGACGGCTCCGAGGCGACCTTGTTCCAGTCCTTGCCCATCTTCTCCCACTGGGCGGGGCTGCAGACCAGGAACCAGAGCATCTGGTAGGGGAAGAGCGCGTCGACCACCTTGGTCTTCACCTCGACCGTCATGTCGTCGATCTTCCGGTAGCTCGCGACCGAGGGGAGCCGCGGGCGGACCTGCGAGGCCTGGCGCTGATCGAATTGCGGGCTCTTGGTGTCGAACACCTTGTCGAAGTTCCAGATCACCGAGTCGGCGGTGAGGGCCGAGCCATCGTGGAACTTCACGCCGGGCCGCAGCTTGAAGACCCAGAGGGTCTTGTCGGCGTCGTCGACCTTCCACTCGGTGGCGAGCCCCGGGATCAGTTTGCCGGGCTTGTCGGAGATATCCATTTCCCAGGCGACCAGCGGGTCGTAGAGCGTGTAGCCGGTGAACTTGTAGGCGCCGGCGCCGCGGTCGGGCTGGCCGGTGGTGAGCGGCACGTCGGCCATCGAGATGCCGAAGCGCACGACCTTCTCCTGGGCCTGCGCCGGCGTCGCGATGCCGCCGATCGGGAGCGCCAGAGCGCTCGCGCCCGCGAGCAATGAACGCCGAGAGACCCTGTGCTTGTGGTCGTTCATCTTGTTCTCCTGGAGGTCAGAGTTGGGGACGGCGCTGGCGCCACGGCGTCGCGCGTTCGTAGGCGGCGCCCGCGGCAAAGACGCTGGCTTCGTCGAACGCCCGGCCCGCGAGCTGGAAGGCGAGCGGCATGCCGTCGGCGCCGAAGCCGCAGCACACCGTGGCCGCCGGCTGGCCGGTGACGTTGAACGGCATGGTAAGCGAGGGCTTGCCGAGGAAATGGAAGATCTGCTGCGGCTCCTCGAAGATCTCCGGGGCGCCCCAGTGGTTGGCCGTCATCACCAGGTCGTAGCCGCGCATCGCCTCGCGCGTGTCCTGGTGCAGCTTGCGGCGGAAGCGCAGCGCCGAGATGTACTGCTCGGCCGAAATGAAGGCACCGAGCTGGAAACGCCGCCGCGTCGTGTAGCCGAACTTCTCCGGCCGCTCGATCACGTCGCGGCGATGGATGGCGTGTGCCTCGGTGGTGATGATGACGCGGCCGCAGATGTGATAGTCGCGCACGTCGGGAAACGTGACGTCCTCGACGACGGCGCCGACGTCGCGGAACACGCGGACCGCGTCTTCCATGCCCTTCGCCATGTCCGGCGAGAGCTGGCCGTCCGGCCCCTCGTACCATTCGCGCGCCAACGCGATGCGCATGCCCTTGATCGGCCGTTGCGCGGCGGCGCCGTAGTCCACCTTCTCCGTCTTGGCCGAGCCCTGGTCGTTCGGGTCGTGGCCCGCCAGCGCGCCCAGGATCAGGGCGCAATCCTCGGTCGTCCAGGCGAGCGGGCCTGCGGTGTCGAGGCTGAAAGCGAGCGGAAAGATGCCGCAGCGGCTCACCAATCCATAGGTCGGCTTGATGCCCGCCGTGGCGCAGTAGCCCGCGGGATTGCGGATCGAGCCGCCGGTGTCGGACCCCATCGCGCCCATGCAGAGCGCCGCCGCCACCGCCGCGCCCGAGCCGCTCGAGGAGCCGCCGGGCTGATATTTGGTGTTCCAGGGGTTGAGCACCGGCGGGAAGGGTTGGTCGGGCGTCATCGCGCCATTGGCGAATTCGTGCGTGCCGAGCTTGCCCAGCATCACCGCGCCCGCTTCCTTGAGCTTGCGCACCGATGCGGCATCGATCGCGGGCACGTAGTCGATCTTGAGATGCGAGTGGCCGGTCGTCTTGACGCCGGCCGTCTCGTAGATGTCCTTCAGGGCGAGCGGGATGCCGTGCAGCGGTCCGCGCCGCAGCCCGCCCTGCATCTCCATGTCGGCCTGGCGCGCGGCGTTGCGCGCGTCATCGGCGGTGACGGCGACGTAGCTTGCGATCTTGTGATCGACCGCAGCGATGCGGGTGAGAAAGGCATCGGTCAGTGCCGTCGATGTGAGCTCGCCGCGCGCCATCAGGCGTCCGGCCTCGGCGATGCCGAGGGTCGTGAGATCGGTCATGTCGTGCCCCTATTCGTCGGCACGAAAGACGAGCGGCGGCTCCGCGGCCCATGCCCAGCGCTGGGGGATGCGCTCCATCAAACCCAGCAATCCGACATAGCCCTTGTGCAGGTGCCCGATGTCCTCCTCGGTCAAGGTGAGACCGGTCAGCGCGGCGCGCGCACGAAACTCCTCGAGCGTCGGCGCCTTGATCGACGATGGCATGCATCCCTCCGCATCGTTGATCATGCAATCGACATGCCGCGCGCCTCGCGACGCATCGGCGGTCGTTGGCTTGACGCTTGCATGACTCCGGTCGCGAGCGCGTCCCGTCGGGAAGCGTCGATACGGAGGAACAGCGGATGTTCAAAGGTCTTCGCGTCGCAGCCATCGGGCTCGGTGTTCTCGCAGCGACGGCAATGCCTGCCTTCTCGCAAGGCACTCTGCGCATCGGCATGACAGCCGCCGACATTCCCCAGACGACGGGACAGCCCGATCAAGGATTCGAGGGCTTCCGGTTCGCGGGCTACACGATCTACGACGCGTTGGTGAACTGGGACCTGTCGAAGGCCGACACGATCGCCGACATCAAGCCCGGCCTCGCCGTTTCATGGGCGCCGGTCGAGGGCGAGCCGACCAAATGGACCTTCAAGCTGCGCGAGGGCGTCAAGTTCCACGACGGCTCCGACTTCGATGCCGACGCCGTCGTGTGGAACCTCGAGAAGCTGCTGAACGACAAGTCACCGCAGTTCGACCGCAAGCAGCTCGCGCAGGCGCGCGCCCGCATCCCGACGCTGGTCGGCTACCGCGCGGTCGACAAGTACACGGTCGAGCTCACGACACGCATCGTGAATTCGCTGTTCCCCTACGACATGTCCTACATCTTCTTCTCGAGCCCGGCGAACTTCGAGAAGCAGGGCCGCGACTGGGCGAAGGTCGCCCTGCAGCCATCGGGCACCGGCCCCTTCAAGGTCGACCGCGTCGTGCCGCGCGAGCGCATGGAGCTGTCGCGCTTCGACGGCTACTGGGACAAGGCCCGCGTGCCGAAGCTCGACAAGGTGATCCTGTTTCCGATGCCGGAGGCCGCGACCCGCACCGCCGCGCTGCTCGCGGGCCAGGTCGACTGGATCGAGGTGCCCGCACCCGACGCCATCCCGCGCCTCAAGCAGGGCGGCATGAGCATCGTCACCAACAAATATCCGCACAACTGGGCCTACCAGCCCAGCATGGTCGAGGGCTCGCCGTGGACCGACATCCGCGTGCGCAAGGCCGCCAACCTGGCGATTGACCGCGCCGGCCTCAACAAGCTGCTGGGCGGCCTGATGATCGAGTCGAAGGGTGTGGTCTATCCGGGCCATCCCTGGTTCGGCTCGCCGAGCTTCGACATCAAGTACGACCCGGCCGCGGCCAAGAAGCTGCTGGCGGAGGCCGGCTACAGCGCGACCAAGAAGCCCAAGATCAAGATCGCGATCTCGACCTCGGGCTCGGGTCAGATGCTGCCGCTGCCGATGAACGAATATGTGCAGGAGAACCTGAACGCCGTTGGCTTCGATGCCTCCTTCGAGGTCATGGAATGGAATGCGCTGGTCACCTTCGCCTTCCAGCCTGTCACCGGCGACGCTGCCAGCAAGGCGGGCGTCAACGGCATCAACATCAGCCGTGCCACGGTCGATCCCTACTCGGCTTTCATGCGCCTCTACCATTCGAGCTTCGTGCCGCCGGCGGGCGCCAACTGGGGCATCCTGAAGGATCCGAAGATCGACGAGATGATCAACGCGGCGCACACGAGCTTCGACAAGGCGGCACAGACCAAGGCGCTGGCCGACGTCCACAGCTACATCGTCGACCAGTCCTACTGGGTCTACATCGCCCACGATCTCAACCCGCGCGCGATGAACCCCAAGGTGAAGGGCTTCGTGCAGGCCCAAAGCTGGTTCCAGGATCTGACGCCGATCTCGATGCAGTGATGTCCCAGTAAAGCAGGGAGCCGACGCCCATGCTGCTCTACGCCCTGAGGCGGCTGATCTACCTGGTTCCGGTCGCCTTCGGCGTATCGCTGCTGGTCTTCGGTCTCGTCCATCTCGCGCCCGGTGATCCGATCTCGGCGATCGTGCCGCCGGATGCGCCGAAGGAAGTCGTCGACAAGCTCAAGGAGTATTACGGCTTCGACAAGCCGCTGCCGGTCCAGTACCTGCGCTGGCTCGGCGTGACGCTGACCGGCGATCTCGGCACGTCGATCGGCACCGGCCGGTCGGTGGCCCAGGAAGTGGGCAGCGCCTTCGGCAACACCATCATCCTCGCGATCGCCGCCACGCTGTTCGCCTTCACCCTCGCGGTCATCCTCGGCACATCGGCCGCCTATGCGAAGTCGCGCATCGTCGACCGGCTGGTGACGTCGATCTCGCTGGTCGGCGTCAGCATCCCGCACTTCTGGCTGGCCATCGTGTTGGTCATCATCTTCGCCGTCGAGCTCGGCGCGCTGCCGCCCATGGGCATCGGCCCGGAGAACTCGACCGGCTGGCGGTTCGACCGGGCGCACCTCGCTCATATGGTCCTGCCCACGATCGCGCTGTCGGTGATCCCGCTCGGTGTTGTCACCCGCACGGTCCGCTCCACGGTCAAAGAAACGCTCAGTATGGAGTTCGTGACGGCGCTGCAGGCCAAGGGCATGCGCGACAGCCGCATTCTTTTCCATGTGCTCAAGAACGCGGCGCCGACATGCCTCGCCGTCATGGGCCTGCAGGCCGGCAACCTGATCGGCGGCTCGATCCTTATCGAGACGGTGTTCGCTTGGCCGGGCACCGGCTTCCTGCTCAACAGCGCCATCTTCCGCCGCGACCTGCCGATCCTGCAAGGCACGACTCTGGTGCTCGCGGGCTTCTTCATGCTGCTCAACCTGACCGTGGACATCATCCAGACCATGGTCGATCCGCGCATCAAGCGAGGCTGATCCGATGGCCGTGCAAAGCCCCTCGCTCGATGTCGGTGGTGCCGTCCTGGTGGTGCCGAGGCCCGTTGCCGGCGGCCGCGGCTACTGGCAGTCGGTCGGTCGCCGCCTGCGCCGGGATCCCGTGACGCTGGTCTGCGCCGGCATCCTTGTCGTTCTCGTCCTCGCTTCGATCTTCGCGCCCCTGCTGGGGCTCAACGATCCCTACAAGACCTCGATGCTCCGCCGCCTATATCCGCTCGGCTCGCCCAACCATTGGCTGGGCACCGATGAGCTCGGCCGGGACATGTTCGCCCGGCTTATCTACGGCGGCCGGCTGTCGCTCTTCATGGGCGTCACGCCTGTCGTCTGCGCGTTGCTGATCGGCGGCATGCTCGGCATCACGGCGGGGTTCCTCGGCGGCAAGGTCAATATGGCGATCATGCGCGTCATGGACGTGTTCTACGCCTTCCCGTCGGTGCTGCTCGCGATCTCGCTGTCGGGCGCCATGGGCGCGGGCACGGAGAACACGCTGCTGTCGCTCACCCTGGTGTTCATTCCGCCGATCTGCCGCGTGTCGGAGAGCGTCACCACCCAGGTGCGTGGCTTCGACTTCGTCGATGCCGCCAAGGCGTCCGGCGCATCGACGCTCACCATCGTGCGCGTCCACGTGCTGGGCAACGTGCTGGGCCCGATCCTGGTCTATTCGACGTCGCTGATCAGCGTCGCCATCATCCTCGCCGCGGGCCTCAGCTTCCTCGGACTCGGCGTCAAGCCGCCGGAACCGGAATGGGGCCTGATGCTGAACACGCTGCGCCAGGCGATCTATGTGAACCCGGTCCTCGCGGCGCTGCCCGGCGTGATGATCTTCATCACCTCGATCTGCTTCAATCTGATGAGCGATGGCCTGCGCGCGGCCATGGACGTGAAGGCCTGATGGACACGCTGGCCCCTGTCGCCGATCGTGGCGGTCCCGCCCAGCCGCTCCTGCTTGCGACCGGCCTGCGCAAGCACTTCCCAATTCCCGGCGGCCTGTTCGGTCGCGCCACCAGGGTCGTGCGCGCCGTCGATGATCTCACTTTGTCGGTTGCCAAGGGCGAGACGCTGGGCGTCGTGGGTGAGTCGGGCTGCGGCAAGTCCACGGTGGCCCGCCTGCTGATCCGCCTGCTCCAGCCCGACCGTGGGACGATGGTTCTCGATGGAGATCCTGTCGACGAGCCGCACGGCATCACGGTGAACGAGTTGCGCCGCAATGTGCAGATGGTGTTCCAGGACAGCTACGCCTCGCTCAACCCGCGCCTCACCATCGCCGAGACGCTGGCTTTCGCGCCCAAGGCGCATGGGCTGCCGGCCAACGAAGCGCGCGACCGGGTGCGCGATCTCCTGTCCAAGGTCGGCCTCGATCCCGCGAGCTACGCCGACCGTTATCCGCACGAACTGTCGGGAGGCCAGCGCCAGCGCGTCAACATCGCGCGTGCGCTGGCACTCCGGCCGCGGCTGATCATCCTCGACGAGGCGGTGTCGGCGCTCGACAAGTCGGTCGAGGCGCAGGTGCTGAACATGCTGGTCGACCTCAAGAAGGAGCTCGGCCTCACCTACGTCTTCATCAGCCACGACCTGAACGTCGTGCAGTATCTCAGCGACCGCGTGCTGGTCATGTATCTCGGCAAGATCGTCGAGCTGGGCCCGGTGGAGGCGATCTACGGCGATCCGCAGCATCCCTATACGCGGGCGCTGCTCTCGGCCCGTCCGTCGATGGACCCGCGCAGGCGCACGAAGGAAGCGCCGATCCAGGGCGACCCGCCCAACCCGATCAACCCGCCCTCGGGCTGCCGCTTCCGGACACGCTGCCCCTATGCCGAGGATATCTGCGCCAAGGTCGAGCCGCTGCTCGCCGATACCGGCGCGCAGTCGGTGGCCTGCCACATGCGTGTTCCCGGCTCGGGCCACTCCAAGGCGGTGGCGGCATGAGCAACCTGCTGGAAGTCCGCGACCTTCATGTCACCTTCGTCACGCCCGACCGCACTGTGCATGCGGTGAACGGCGTCAGCTTCGACCTGAAGCGCGGCGAGACCCTGGGCATCCTGGGCGAGTCGGGCTCGGGCAAGAGCGTCACCTTGCGTTCGATCCTGCGACTGCATCCGGAGCATCGCACGCGCTGGGGCGGCAGCATCAGGCTGGAAGGCGACGAGGTCCTCGACATGGGTCCGCGCGCTCTGTCGGACCTGCGCGGCCAGCGCGTTGCCATGATCTTCCAGGAGCCGGCGACGGCTTTCGATCCCGTGTTCACGATCGGCCAGCAGATCGCCGAGACGGTCCGACGCCATACCGGCAAGAGCGACCGCGAGGCCTGGAAGCGGGCGCACGATCTGCTCGAAATGGTACGCATCCCCTCGCCGGCGCAGCGGCTCAAGGCCTATCCGCACGAGATGTCGGGCGGCATGCGTCAGCGCGCCATGATCGCGCTGGCCCTGTCCTGCAATCCGACCTTGTTGCTGGCCGACGAGCCGACGACAGCGCTCGACGCGACTGTTCAGATTCAAGTCCTGCTCCTGATCCGGGAGTTGCAGCGCGAGTTCGATCTCGGCGTCATCTTCGTCACGCACGACATCGGCGTCGCCGTGGAGGTCTCCGACCGGATCGGGGTCATGTACGCGGGCAAGCTGGTGGAGCTGGCGCCGGTCGAACGGATGGTCGATGCCCCGCAGCATCCCTACAGCCGCGGCCTGCTTGCCTCGACGGTGCATGACGGCATGCGTGGACAGCGGCTGGAGGCGATTCCAGGCGCGCCGCCTGATCTCGGCGAGGTCCCGGGGGGCTGCAGCTTTGCGCCGCGCTGCAAGTCGGTACGTCCGGACTGCCTGTCAGCCGTGCCGGCGCTGCGCGACGTCGAGGCCGCGCACGCCGTGCGCTGCGTGCTCGCCGCCTAGAGACTTTCGAGCGCCGCTTTCAGGCTTCGCGCCGGCTCGTGCGACAGGATCTGGTCGAACGGCGTGTCAAACACGGCCACGACCAGCAGGCAGAAGCTGAACGCCACGGTGAACAGGGCGATCGACGCGCGCATGGCGCGCTGGTTATCGACATGGACCAGCAGCAGCGCGATCTGGGTGAGCGCACCCAGCACGAGAATGGCGATCCACTTGATGGGTGCGGCCACGTCGTTGGCCAGGTTGAGCCGGTCGCCGTGCGCCTTCAGAAGCTCGCGCGCCGTCGCCAGCATCGAGGTCCGGATCGAGCCGTCCATGCCGTAGGACTGGGAGATGCTTGTCAGCAGCTCGAGATACGCCTGCTCGGTCTTGCTGCGGCGATGGCCGATGGTCTCGGAGTGCGGATCCTCGTGGCTCGCCGCCTCGACATAGGCCTTGAGGCGCGGGACCACCACGTTCTCGACGTTCGCGGCCCGCGCCATATGGCCCAGTGCCTGAACGGCGTGGCTTTCGGCCAGGACGGCGCGCTTGGCTTCGTTGGTCTTCAGCCACACGTCGCTCGCCAGCAGGGCTGCGAACAGGCCGAACAGGATGGCGACGGCGTTGAAGTAGGGGCCGACGACGCCGCGCGTCGCGCGGATCGGGGCCGAGAGCGGCCCCTTCGCTTCGGCCAGGAAAATCGCAAGCGCAAAGAAGATCGGCAGCAGCGCCGACAGCGCGATGTCCCAGTTCGAAGAGAAGAAGCCCTGCATCAGCCGCCGAACATCTCTTTGACCTTGCTGAAGAAGCCTTCGGATTCGGGGCTGGTCTTGCCGGCCTTCTCGAATTCCTTGAGCAGTTCCTTCTGCTTGGAGGTCAGGTTGGTGGGGGTCTCGACGTTGATCTCGATGTACATGTCGCCGCGCTGGCTCGAGCGCACGATCGGCATGCCCTTGCCGCGGAGGCGGAACTGGTGACCACCCTGGGCGCCGGCCGGGATGTTGATCCGCGCCATCTTGCCGTCCAGCGTCGGCACCTCGATGTTGCCGCCGAGCGTGGCCTGCACCATCGAGATCGGCACGCGGCAATGCACGTCGGAGCCTTCGCGCTCGAAGAGCTGGTGGCGGCGCACCGACAGGAACACGTAGAGGTCGCCCGCCGGCCCGCCGCGCGCGCCGGCCTCGCCTTCGCCCGAGAGGCGGATGCGCGTGCCGTCCTCGACGCCGGCCGGGATGTTGACCTTGAGCGTCTTCTCGCGACGCACGCGGCCCTGGCCGGCACAGGTGCGGCAGGGCTTGTCGATCACCTGACCAGCGCCATGGCAGGTGTGGCAGGCCCGCTCGACCGTGAAGAAGCCCTGTTGCGCCCGCAACCGGCCGCGGCCCTGGCAGGTCGGGCATTGCTGCGGCTTGGAGCCGGGCTCGGCGCCGCTGCCGTGGCAGGCCTCGCAGGAGACCGAGCTCGGCACGCGGACCGTGGCCTCGGTGCCGCCATAGGCCTGCTCGAGCGTGATCTCGAGATTGAAGCGCAGGTCCTGCCCGCGCGTGTCGGCGCGTCCGCCGCGCCCGCGCTGGCCGCCGGCGCCGAACATCTCCTCGAACAGGTCGCCGAACACCGAGCCGAAATCGAAACCCTGGCCGCCCTGGAACGGGCCGCCCGGTCCACCGGGACCGTGACCGCCCTCGAAGGCGGCGGCGCCGTAGCGATCGTAGGCCGCGCGCTTCTCGGGATCCTTCAGGATGTCGTAGGCGTGGTTGATTTCCTTGAACTTCTTCTCGGCGTCCTTGTCGTCCTGGTTGCGATCCGGATGGTGCTGCATGGCGAGCTTGCGGAACGCCTTCTTTATGTCGTCGGCATTCGCTGTGCGCGCGACTCCGAGCAGCTCGTAATAGTCTTGCGACATAACGCTCTACGCAGCCCCCATTAGCCCCTTGAAAGGTGGCCCCTTACACGTCGGCCTCCCGCTCGCGCGGGAGGCCGCTTTGTCTCTTTGTTCTAGCCGGCTCAGCCGGAGCCCGTCTTCTTGTTCTTGTCGGTGACGTCCTCGAACTCCGCGTCGACGACCTTGTCGCCCTTCGCCTCGTTCGCGGCGCCGCCCGCCGCCCCGCCGGCCGCTCCGCCCGCGGCCGCACCGGCCTGGGCTTCGGCCTGCTGGGCCTTGTACATCGCCTCGCCGAGCTTCATCGCGGCCTGGGCGAGATCGTTGGTCTTGCCCTTGATCGCCTCGACATCCTCGGCCGTGAGGGCCGTCTTCAGACCCTCGAGCGCGCCTTCGATCTCGGCCTTCTCGGTCGGGCTCACCTTGTCGCCGTACTCGGCCAGGTGCTTGGTCGTGGAGTGGACCAGCGCCTCGCCCTGGTTGCGGGCGTCGATCAGCTCACGCTTCTTCTTGTCTTCCTCGGCATGCAGCTCGGCGTCCTTCACCATCTTCTGGATGTCGGCCTCGCTGAGGCCGCCCGAAGCCTGGATGCGGATCTGCTGCTCCTTGCCGGTGGCCTTGTCCTTGGCCGAGACCTGCACGATG
>SCVT01000403.1 GCA_004296815.1 Reyranella sp.
CCTCTACGGGCCGCTGATGGACGACCGGTCGCGGCGTCTCACCGAGGGCATGGCCGAAGGCTACGGCCGCGAGATGGCGCAGAACGTGTTCGGCGAGCTGCGCAAGATGGGCGGCGTGCGTCCGCCGCGCGAGTTCGTGTTCATGGACCGCGCCGCGATCGGGCTGGGCTCGGTGTTCATCCACCTGCGCGCCTCGATCAACTGGCACCGGCTGTTCGAGGGCATGATCGAGGGCTTCGACATCGACGGCCTCACGGCACGACAGGACGCGGCACTGAAGGAGGCGGGGCTGCAGTGAACATCCTGGTGACGGGCTCGTCGGGCTGGCTCGGCCAGACCCTGGTGCCCCGGCTTGCGCGCGACGGACACAAGGTGATCGGGCTCGATCCCGAGGCCGGCGCCACGACGAGCGTCGTGGGCTCGGTGGTCGACCGCGCGCTAGTGCGCCGCATCATCCGTGACGAGGGCATCGAGGCGATCGTGCATGCCGCGGCACGCCACAAACCGCACATCGAGACCCACGACAATTCGGAGTTCGTGGCGGTGAACGTGCAGGGCACGCTCAACCTTCTGGAAGAGGCCGTGGCACCCGGCTCGAAGGTCGACCGGTTCGTGTTCACCTCGACGACGTCGCTGATGATCTCGCAGCAGATCCGCGACGGGAAGGCGGGTGGCGCGAGAGAAGCGGTCTGGATCGACGAGACCATGACGCCTCTGAAGCCGCGCAACATCTATGGTGTCACCAAGCTTGCGGCCGAGGAGCTGTGCCGGCTGTTCAACCATCTTCACAAGCTGCCGATCCTGGTGCTGCGCACCTCGCGCTTCTTCCCCGAGGAGGACGACATGGCGCACGCCATCGCGCAGTCCGGCGAGAACACCAAGGCCAACGAGTTCCTGTTCCGGCGCCTCTCGGTCGAGGATGCGGCCGAAGCGCATGTCGTGGCGCTCGCGAAGGCGAAGGACGTGGGCTTCGATACGTTCATCATCTCGGCCGCCACGCCGTTCAACCGCGAGGATGGTCGCGAGCTGATCGCCGACGCGCCATCGGTCGTGGCGCGCTATTTCCCGGAGTATCGCTCGCTCTACGAGGCGCGCGGCTGGACGATGTTCGACACGATCGACCGCGTCTACGACTCCAGCAAGGCGACGCGCGTGCTGGGCTTTGCGTGCCGCACCAACTTCCGCGAGATCCTCGAAGGGCTGAGGCGCTAGCGCGCGGCCAGGACGAGCGTGCGTACTGCGTGCAGGTCGCGGACGACGAAAGTGCAGAGAGACTTGATCTCGTCGGTGGCCTCCAGCAGGTCCGGCACCATGATAGTCATCATCCCGGCCGCCGCGGCGGAACGGACACCGTTGTGCGAATCTTCCAGAGCGAGGCAAAGCGTGGGATCGACGCCGAGCTGCTTGGCCGCCAGCAGGTAAGGGTCGGGTGCGGGCTTGCCGGCGGCGTAGTCGCCGTGCGCCACGATGTGGTGGAAGCGCGCGCGTAGGTCGTGTGCGCCGAGATGGTGCTGCACCGTCTTGTGTGAGGACGAGGTCGCGATGCCACGCGGCAGCTTGAGCGCGTCGAGGGCATCCAGGAGCTCGTGGACGCCGGGCTTCACCGCCAGCCGCGTCTCGACGATCATGGCGAAGTGCCGGCCCCAGGTCGCCAGCAGCTCATCGACAGGAAAGGTGCTGCCGTACTGATCCAGGAGGAAGGCGCGGGTCTGCGCGAGCGGACGGCCGATCATGGTGCGGAAGACGGCGGGCGTCATGTCATGGCCGAGCTCGCTCGCCGCCGACATGATCGCGTCCTGGTAGAGAGATTCGGTGTCGAACAGCAGGCCGTCCAGATCGAAGATGACGGCCGCCGGGCGCCGCGGCAGCTCCACTAGCCGCGCACCTTCGGCATCATGATCATGTCCCACGGGCTCGGCACGTCGCCGTGCGGGACCCAGACGAGGGCGGGGGCGTTCAGCGCAAAGGCCTTGTGCAGCGCGTCCTCGAGCTGCCTGGCATCGAGTGCCTTGAAGGAGGCGATGCCGAAGGAGTCGGCCAGCTTGCCGAAGTCGGGATTGTGCAGGTCGGAGGCGATCAGCCGGTTGCCGTAGTGCTGCTGCTGGATGCGCTTCACGTTGCCGAACGAGCCGTTGTCGAACACGACGACCACGACCGCGAGATTGTGGCGCGCGGCGGTCGCAAGCTCGCCCACCTGGTACATGAAGCCGCCGTCGCCCGCGATCGCCAGCACCTTCCGGTCGGGCATCGCGGCCTTGGCGCCGAGCGCGGTGCCGTAGCCCCAGCCGAGATTGTCCTGGTAGCCCGGCGACAGATAGGTGCGCGGCACCTCGACGGGGAAGGCGACGCGCGAGGCGAAGCCCATCTGCGAGACCTCGTCGACGAAGATGCCGTCCTTGGGCAGTGCGTTGCGGATGGCCTTGAGGAAGGAGACCTGTGGCTCCAGTCGCGACAGGCGCTCGGCCAGCCAGTCGCGGTGCCCCTTCAGCTCGGCGGCGCGCGAGGTGCGCTGGCGATTGTGCTTCGGGAGCGCAGCGATCAGCGCGCGGAGCTGCACGACGGCGTCGCCCACGAGGGCGGCATCGGGCTTGCGGAAACGGTCGGGCTCGTCGGGATCGATGTCGACGCGGACGACCTTGAGGTTGGCGTCGATGCCCCAGCTCCCGTTCTGGATGAAGAAGCGCGTGCCGACCGCGAGCACGGCGTCGGCCTCCTTCCACAGGCGGTGGCCGACCGGCATGTCGACGGCGAGGCGGTGCGAGGAGGGGATGATGCCACGGCCGCGGCGGTAGGAGCTGACCGGCGCCTCGAGCATCTCGGCGAGCTTGATGACCTCGGCACTGGCGTCGATCGCGCCGCCGCCCAGCACGATGATCGGGCGCTCGGCGGCGCCCAGGAATTTGGCGGCGGCCTCGATCGCCTGGTCGTCGACGACCTCCGGCGGCAGGGGCAACGGCGCATCGGGGATCGCGACCTCGGCGCGCTTGGCCCAGGTGTCGAGCGCGCATTCCAGCGCCACGGGACGCGGACGGCCCGACGTCGCCTGCCAGATCGCCTGGCTGACGAGCGTCGGTGCCTCCTGCGGGCTCCTGATGCGCTCGGCCCACTTGGTGATGTGGCGCATGAGGCCCAACTGATCGTGGATCTCGTGCAGATGGCCGTGGCCGCGGTCGATGTCGGCCTGCGGGATCTGGCCGACCAGGCCGATCACCGGAGCGTTCATGCCGTAGGCGGTGAGGAGGGCGGCGCCGGCGTTCAGCAGGCCGGGGCCGGGCACGACGCCGAAGGCCTGCGGCTTGCCCGTCGCGAGGGCGGCGCCCAGCGCCATGTAGGCCGCGGTCTGCTCGTGGCGCGGATGGAGGACCCGCAGCCGATCCGAAGCATGATAGAAGGCGTCGAAGAGTGGATCCTGATGCAGGCCGGGCAGGGCGTACACCGTGTCGAGGCCATGGCGCAGAAGGGTTTCGACGGTGGCTTCGGCAGTGCTGAGACGGGGCATGCTGGCTCTCTATAGGCGGGCGGAGAACGGATCAAGGCGATGCGGTTGATGCTGTACGTGTTGCTGGCGCTGGGCGCCGCCGCGCTGATCCTCTCGCTGCTGTCGTGGCTGGCCGAACGCAGCCTCGAGCGCTTCGCCGCCGCCTACATCGTCGACGATCCCGCCAGGCTGCCCGACGTCGAGGTGGCGCTGGTGCTGGGCGCGGCGCCGATCGGGCCCGAGGGTGGGCCCAACCGCTACTTTGAATATCGGCTCGATGCCGCAGCGGCCCTCTACAAGGCAGGAAAGGTCAAGTTCCTGCTGGTGAGCGGCGACAACCGTCGGCCCGACTACGACGAGCCGACAGCGATGCGTGCCGGGCTCATCAAGCGCGGCGTGCCGGCCGAGGCGATCTATCGCGACTTCGCCGGCGTGCGCACGCGCGACTCGATCCTGCGGGCGGAGATGGTGTTCGGGCAGAAACGCGTCGTCATCGTCTCGCAACGCTTTCATCTCACACGGGCGATCTTCCTCGCGCGAGAGGAAGGTATCGAAGCCTGGGGTTTCGAGTCACGCGACGTGGCGCGGGCCTACAGCCTGCTCACCGAGCTGCGCCGCTATCCCTCGGCGCTGCGCGCCTACTGGGACGTCTGGTTCGATACACCGCCCAAGCACGGCGGCCCGAAGATCGTGATCGGCAGGGACCCGGCGAACTAGCGCGGCTTCGGGGCGTCGTGCGACTCGGCCCAATCGCGGAACTCCGGCACGGGCGAGGCGACGGGCTTGCCGGCGAAGTGGCTCTGGAGGTTGAGGCAGACGAGCGACGTCATGCGGCGCTGGGCATGCTCGGTGCCGCCGCCGAAGTGCGGCGTCATCACCAGCTTGTCGAGGCCCAGCAGCTCGGTGCCCTCGTAGGGCTCCTCGTCGAACACGTCGAGGGCCGCGCCTTCGATGATGTCGGTGCGCAGCGCGTGGGCCAGAGCCGCCTCGTCGACCGCCCAGCCGCGCGAGATGTTGACCACGTGGCCGCGCGGCCCCAGCGCCTTCAGGACATCGGCGTTGATGATGTGCCGGTTGGAGGCGTTCGAGCGCAGGCAGACGATCAGGTAGTCGCACCAGGCCGCGAGCTTCATCACGTCGGGGAAGTACAGGAAGTCGACGTCGCTGCGCTTGTTGCGATTGCAGTAGCCGATCTCGACGTCGAAGCCCTTGATGCGCTTGGCGAACTCCAGGCCGATGGCGCCCAGCCCCAGGATGCCGACCTTGCCGCCGGTCAGGCCGGCGATGGCGCCGAAGCGGTTGGGAATGCGCTGCTTCCACTCGCCGCGACGGATCATCTTGTCGGCGCGCACCAGGCGGCGGGTCGAAGCGAGCAGGATGCCGAGCGCCAGCTCGGCGACGTCGGGCGCGTTGGCGTCGGCACCGTGCGTGACCATGATGCCGCGCTTGCGGGCCGCTTCGAGATCGACGCGCTCGTAGCCGGTGCCATAGCAGCAGAAGAGCGAAAGCCGCGGCAGGGCAGCCATCATCGCATCCGATATGCCGACGCTGCCGGTGCTGACGATCGCCTGCACGGTTTCGGCCGCACCGGGCGGAATGTCGGCCACGGTGGGGGTGGGATTGACCATGTGGCCCACGATGTCGCCGTGCTCGGAGAAGGCCGCCAGGGCGATCTTGGTGAAATGGAAGCCGGTGAGGAGGGCGGGGCGCGAAGCTGGCATGGACCAAAGTATGACGTGCGTTGCAGCAGGGTTAAATCGCATTGTCCCGCGCGGCGAAAAAGCGGTTGGCAAAGGATACCCGGCTCGGCAAGGTGCGGCGCACGAGCAGTGTTCCCGCGTTCCACCCGATCCGAAGCGCTCCATGAAAATCAGCATTGTCAAAGAACGTCGGCCGCACGAGACCCGCGTGGCCGCTACTCCCGAGACGGTCAAGAAACTGAAGGCGCTGGGTGCGGAAGTGACGATCGAGGCCGGCGCCGGGACCGCGGCCTCCTACACCGACCAGGCCTATAGCGATGCCGGCGCCACGATCGCGCCCGACGCGGCCTCGGC
>SCVT01000404.1 GCA_004296815.1 Reyranella sp.
GCTCTTCCGATCTAGGCCGCGCGACATGGTGTGCGAGTCTACGTGACGGGCGCGACAGCGCCGGTCCGGCGCGCGCTGCTGCGGGCCGGCGCCCGCCGTCCCCAGGTCCGCTACCTGCCGAGGATCGACGATGCGGTGCGCGAGGCCCACCGTACCGTGAGCTAGGCGGCACGGCCCTTCTGGCTGGCGTGATAGGCGGTCTTGCGCGCTCGCATCACTTCGCCCAACGGCCGGTGGGCGGCGAGCCCGCCCCACGGATCGAACGAAGCGGCTTCGACTTCCGCGGCGGCGGCATCGGCGCCCTGTTGCTGCAGGGTGAGGCGCGCCACGGTGACGATCGGGGTGTCGCTCTCCGGCCAGGGGCGCGAGGAATCCTCGATCGGCGTCATCGCCTCGTCGACGAAGAACTGCAGCTCGAGGTCCCAGTGTAGCGGCCCCGTCGCCAGCCGCTCGCGTATGTCGGCCGCGATGTCCTTCGAGCGCGCGCCGGGCGGCGGGTTGCCCACGGGCTTCAGGCGCACACGCACCGCATAGGGGCCGCACTGGACCGGCGCCACCGTGTCGAAGCGCTCCGCCGCGAAGCCGCGGAACGGCCGGTGCAGCATCTTCATCAGGGCCGCCAGCCGCGAGAGGCCGCCGCCGATGCCATAGACCTTGAAGAGATGGGTGATGCCCGCGACCTGCCCCTTGGTCAGCGCCTCGAGGAAGTCGATGAACTCGCGGCTGTTGGCGCCGGGGCCGCGGTTCTGGTTGATCATCAGGAAGTCCTGATGGTCGGTCGTGCCGCCGAGTGCCGCTTCGCCCGACACATCGAGCACCTTGAGCGCGAAGCCCCTGATGTCGGGCATCCGGTTGGACTGCAGGTCGGGCGCCCCGTTGGAGAGGCGCACCAGCACACGGTGCGTTCCCGGCCGCGCGAACAGCCCGTGGCGTGCGGGATCGGGCAGGCCGTCCAGCACCTCGAGCGTACCGGTGGCGGCCAGCACCTGCTTGCGGTGGAGCGTGCGGCCCTTGCCGAACCTGGCAGACCGGTTGGCCTGCAGCTTGCCGATCACGTCGGTGACCCGGGCGAGGTGCGCCTCCTCGTCCGGCGCGATCTGCTCGCGCCAGGCGGTGCTTGCCTGCTTCATGTCGCCCCCTTCACGCCGGCCTCCGGTCTTCGCATGATGCCCCATGGCCGACACCGTTTCGATCTCCGACTCAGCACTCCGTGCCGAAATCTCCGCCGCGGGCGCCGAGCTGGTGCGCCTGCAGGACCGCGACGGCGCGGATTTGCTGTGGGACGGCGATCCCGCCTTCTGGACGGGACGCTCGCCACTGCTGTTTCCCATCGTGGGCGAAGTGAAGGGCAACCGGCTCAACGTCGCCGGCATGGCGTACGAGATCGGCCGCCATGGCTTTGCACGGACGTCGACATTCACACTGGTGTCGTCCGAGCCATCGCGTTGCACGTGGCGGCTGGAGGCGAGCGAGGCGACGCGGAAACAATATCCCTTCGACTTCTGCCTCGACGTCACCTACGCGGTCCGCGCCGGCACGCTCGAAATGTCGGCCGAGGTGACTAACCCCGGCGTCGTGACGATGCCTGCCTCGTTCGGCTTCCACCCGGCGCTGCGCTGGCCCTTGCCCTACGGCAAGCGGCGCGCGGCGCACGAGATCGTCTTCGATCGCGACGAGCCCGCACCGATCCGCCGTCCCGTCGACGGACTTCTGAGCTCGGCCACCTATCCGACGCCGGTGCGCGACCGGCGCCTCGTCCTGCACGACGATCTCTTCAAGGACGGCGCCCTGGTCTTCGACACACTGAAGAGCCGCGGCGTGGTCTATGGCGAGAGGCTGCGGGTCGATTTCCCCGACATGCCCCATCTCGGAATCTGGATGCTGCCGGGCGCGGGCTATGTCTGCATCGAGCCGTGGCAGGGCCATGCAAGCCCCCAGGGCTTCGATGGCGAGCTCGCCGACAAGCCCGGCATCGTGACGATCGCCGCCGGGGGATCGCGGCGCTTCGCGATGTCGATCAGCGTTTTGCCGTAAGGCTCTTGAACAGCGCGTCGCTGCGCTCGTCGGCCGGGAAGAAGCACTCGATGCGGACTTCCTGCAGAGTGATGTCCTGCGGCGTGCCCAGGGTCGCGATGGTCGTGAACACCGACAGCGCCTTGCCGCCCACCAGGTAGTCGACCGTCAGCATCGGCGCCGGGCGGTCCTCGAAGCGCAGCTTGCGGAACGAGGCCGGCACGTCGGGATAGGCCATGATCTCCTCGATGAAGGCCAGCGCCTTGGGCTCGCCGCCGGCCGCCAGAATCTCGGAGTAGGTGGTCGACACGAGGTAGCGCGCGACCTCTTCCCAGTTCGAGATCTTGGAGCGCAGCGCCTTGGGATCGAGGATCCAGCGCAGCAGGTTGGGCGCCTTGCCGGCGGGCGGCGGCGTCGGCGGTCCTTCGAACAGGAACACGGTGAAGGCCTGCGCCGCCTCGTTGGCCTGCAGCAGGTTCCACAGACGGTCGATCACGACGGCCGGGTAGGGCTCCTGCTGCTTCAGCATGCGGTCGATCGCCTGCCGCACCGGCGTAAGCTCGGGCGAGGCGAGGCTGCTCTCGCGATAGACCGGCGCGAAACCCGCGGCCAGTAGCATGGCGTTGCGCTGGCGCAGCGGCACGTCG
>SCVT01000002.1 GCA_004296815.1 Reyranella sp.
CGTAGAAGCTCTCGACCTGCGGCGCCAGCAGCAGGCCCTTGTAGACCACCGTGCGCGACGAGAAGGACGGCATGTAGAGCTGCGCCAGACCCGGCAGCTTCTGCTTCTTCTCGAGCTCAGCCAGCGGGTTCTGCGTCTGCTTGCGGATGGCCAGGATCTTGCGCTCGAAGGCGTCCTGGTCGACGAGCTTGGGCCCGCGGCCGACGATCGCCATGCGGATCACCGGCATCGAGGCGATGACCGCCTTGCCCAGCCCGTCGAGGGTGGTCGGCACGTCGCGCCAGCCGACCAGCTTCTGCTTCTCGACCTTCACGAAATGCTCGAAGCGCTTCACTGCGAAGGCACGCGCCTTCTCGTCCTGCGGCAGGAAGCACATGGCCACGGCGTAGTGGCCGGGTTCCGGCAGGTCGACGCCTTCCTTGCGCGCCCAGTCGCGCAGCAGCGCGTCGGGGATCTGGATCATGGCGCCGGCGCCGTCGCCCATCAGCGGATCGGCGCCGACCGCGCCACGGTGGTCGAGATTGACCAGGATCTGCAGGCCCTGGCGGACGATGGCATGGGTCTTCCGGCCCTTGATGTCGGCCACGAATCCGACGCCGCACGAGTCGTGCTCGTTGCGCGGGTCGTACAGGCCCTGCTTCTCGGGCAATCCCTCTGGCAATCCCATGACTCTGTCCTGCTGGCGCACTAGCTGGCCCAGCATCCCCCCGGATGCTTTTGCGTGTATCGGGTCATTATTAGCCCGGCCGCCGGGCCGGACGAAAGCGTTTGTTGCGTCGCAAAAGCCCCTGTAATTTGCTGACGCAAGCCCTTGGGGGAGAAGCCGGAAGATGTCAGCGAGGTCGTTCCACCGCCTGTCGCTCTGCACTGCGATGTTTGCGGTAGGCGTGAGTCTTGGCGCCTGCAGCGGCAAGGGTCCGGCCGAGGCCTATACCGGCCCGGGCTGGTACCTTGAGAAATCCTACCTCATCGTCGCCGGCGGCCCGAAGGTCTTCGGCGGCCCCTTCACGTACGACAAGTGCGAGGAGGAGCGCCTCAAGCTCGGGCCGAACGTCTCGCCCGAGATGCTGTGCGTCAACCACCCCGGCAAGCCCAAGAAGTACGGCCTCTACTAGCCGGACCGTCCCGCCTATAAGGCGGCGGTGATGGATTCCCTTCCCGTCGACGAGGCGCTGCCGCGGCTCAAGGCCGCGCTGCAAGCCCGCAATGCCGCCGTGCTGGTGGCGCCGCCGGGCGCCGGCAAGACGACGCGCGTGCCGCTGGCTCTGCTCGACGCGCCCTGGCTGGGCAAGGGCAAGATCGTGATGCAGGAGCCGCGCCGGCTCGCCGCCCGCGCCGCGGCCCGGCGCATGGCCACGAGCCTCGGCGAGGCGGTCGGCGAGACGGTCGGCTATCGTGTGCGACTCGACACCAAGGTGGGGCCGCGCACGCGCATCGAGGTCGTGACCGACGGCCTCTTCCTGCGGATGCTGCAGGACGATCCCTCGCTCGACGGCGTCGGCTGCGTGATCTTCGACGAGCTGCACGAGCGCGGGCTGGAGACCGACCTGTCCTTTGCGCTCGTTCGCGAGGCGCAGACGGCGCTGCGCGAGGACCTGCGGGTGATCGCCATGTCGGCGACCCTCGATCCCGGCCCGGTCGCCGAAAGGCTGGGCGGCGCCGAGATCGTCGAGAGCCAGGGCCGAATGTTCCCGGTCGACACGCGCTACCTCGACCGCGAGCCCGCCGGCCGCATCGAGGATGTAGTCGCCTCGGCGGTGCGCCGTGCGCTGGCCGAGGAGAGCGGCAGCGCGCTCGTGTTCCTGCCGGGCGTCGGCGAGATCCGCCGCGTCGAAGAGCGTCTGCAGGACGCCGGCCGCGACGTCGACGTGGCGCCGCTCTACGGCGACCTCTCGCCGGCCGAGCAGGATCGTGCCATTGCCCCCTCGCCCGCCGGCCGGCGCAAGGTCGTGCTGGCCACGTCGATCGCCGAGACCAGCCTCACCATCGAGGGTGTGCGTCTGGTGATCGACTCCGGCCAGATGCGCGTGCCGAAGTTCGCGCCGCGCTCGGGCATGACGCGGCTCGAAACCGTGAAGGTGAGCCAGGCCTCGGCCGACCAGCGCCGCGGCCGTGCCGGTCGCCTCGAGCCGGGCGTCTGCTACCGGCTGTGGCCGGAGGAGCAGCAGCGCGGTCTGCAGCCGTTCACGCCGCCGGAAATCCTTGATGCCGATCTGGCGCCGCTTGCTCTGGAGATCGCAGCCTGGGGCGCGGGTGACGCCGCGGCCCTGCCGTGGCTGACGCGGCCGCCCGCCGCGTCGCTCGCCACGGCACGCGCGCTGCTGCTCGATCTCGGCGCCATCGACGGGGCGGGCGCGATCACATCGCACGGCCGCGCGATGAGCCACCTCGGCCAGCACCCGCGCATCGCGCATCTGGTGCTCAAGGGACGCGAGCTCGGCCATGGGCGCGTCGCCGCGATGATCGCGGCGATTTTGGGCGAGCGCGACTTCCTGCGCCTGCCACCCGGCCAGCGCGACGCCGACCTGCGACACCGGGTCGACATCGCGCTCCAGGGCAAAGCGCCGCGGCAGATACTCGAAGTCGCGCGGCGGCTGACACGCGACAAGGACTCCGACAGCGCCGCCACCGGTTCGCTGCTGTCGCTCGCCTATCCCGACCGGATCGGCCGGCGGCGCGCCGGCACGGCCGGGCGCTTCCTGCTGTCGGGCGGACGCGGCGCGGCGCTGTCCGAAGGCGATCCAATGGGCAACGCGGAGTTCGTGGTCGTGGCCGACCTCGACGGCTCGACGCAGGACTCGCGCGTGTTCCTGGCGGCACCGATCACGCTGGCCGAGATCGAGGAGCTGCACGGCGATCGCATCATCGACGAGCAGGTCGTGCAATGGAGCGCACGCGACGGTGCGGTGCTGGCGCGGCAACGGCGGCGCCTCGGCGCCATCGCGCTCGAGGACAAGCCGCTCGCCAGGCCGGACGCCGACAAGGTGCTGGCCGCCATGCTCGACGGCGTGCGCCAGCTCGGCATCGCCGCCCTGCCGTGGCGCGACGAGCTGCAGCGCTGGCGCGAGCGCATCGCCTTCCTGCGCCAGCAGGCGCCCGGCGACTGGCCGGATCTTTCGGACGCGGCGCTGGCGGACTCGCTCGACGCCTGGCTGGCGCCGTTCCTGGGCGGCGTCTCGCGTCGCGACCATCTCGCGCGCGTCGACCTCACGGCGGCGCTGAAGGCGTTGGTGACGTGGGAGAAGCAGCGCGAGCTCGAGCGGCTGGCGCCGACGCATGTCGAGGTGCCGAGCGGCAGCCGCGTGCCCATCGACTACGGCAACGCCGGCGAGCCCACGCTCTCGGTGCGGCTGCAGGAGATGTTCGGGCTGAGCGACACGCCGCGCATCGCCGGCGGCAAGGTGCCCCTCACGGTCCATCTGCTGTCGCCCGCCCGCCGGCCGGTCCAGGTGACACGCGACCTCGCGAGCTTCTGGGCCAACGGCTACAGATCCGTGAAGGCCGAACTGAAGGGTCGCTATCCGCGGCATTACTGGCCGGATGACCCGCTGGTCGCCGAGCCCACGGCGCGCGTTCGGCCGCGGCCTACTTCTCGGTAATCCGGTCTAGCAGGCGCCTGACCTGGGGCATGACGAAGTACATTGCAGGCGCGGCGATCACCCAGGAGATCATCCAGGAACTCATCCAGTCGCGGAACATCTGCGGGTTGACGCCAAGGGCGCGCCCCGTGGCGACCCCCGACACCAGGAACGTCATGAAGAACGTCGTGCAGATCGGCAGCGCGTACTTGTGCCAGGAGGCGGGGAGTTTCTTCACGGCGGCCGGGACAATATGGTACGGGCTTACACCTCGTCCATACCCGTAGCGGAACCCTCCCCCATGTCCCTAGAGCTCCCGTTTCAGACCGCCAAGCAGCTCGCCGCGGCGGTCCGGAAGAAGAAGATCGGCTGCCTCGAGCTTCTCGACCTCTATCTGAAGCGGGTCGAGGCCTACAATCCCGAGCTCAACGCCATCATCGCGACCGACATCGAGGGCGCGCGCAGGCGGGCGAAGGCCTCCGACAAGGCGGTGAAGGCGGGCAAGAAGCTGGGGCCGCTGCACGGCGTGCCCATGACCATCAAGGAGTCGTTCGACATCGCGGGCTATCCCACGACCTGGGGCGATCCGGCGTTCAAGGACACGATCGTCGCGCAGAACTCGCTGGTGACCCAGCGCATGCTCGATGCCGGCGTCACGCTGTTCGGCAAGACCAACGTGCCGCTGAACCTCGCGGACTGGCAGAGCTACAACGAGGTCTACGGCTCGACCAACAACCCGTGGGATCTCGGCCGCACGCCGGGCGGCTCGTCGGGCGGCTCGGGCGCGGCGCTGGCCGCAGGCCTCACCGGCATCGAGGCCGGCTCCGACATCGGCGCCTCGATCCGCAACCCGGCGCACTATTGCGGCGTGTGGGGCCACAAGCCGAGCTGGGGCGTCGTCTCGCCCAAGGGCCACGCGCTCGCGGGCGCCGTGGCCTACGGCGACATCGGCGTAGTGGGCCCGCTGGCGCGCGGCGCCGAGGATCTCGAGATCGCCCTGGACGCGATGGCCGGCCCCGATTCGATCGACGGCCGCGGCTGGACCCTCACCTTGCCGCGTTCGAAGAAAAAGAAGCTGCGCGACTTCAAGGTTGCGGTGCTGCTCACCGATCCCAATGCCGAGGTCGACGACTCGGTGCAGGAGGAGATATCGAAGCTCGCCTCGTTCCTCGCCAAGAACAAGGTCAAGGTGAGCGACAAGGCGCGTCCGAAGATCGACACGGTCGAGCTGAACGACGTCTATATCCGGCTGCTGCGCGCGGCGACCTCGGCGCGCATGACCGACGCGGTCTACGAGCAGGCGGTCAAGGACGCGGCGGCCCTGCCCGGCGACGACATGAGCTACTTCGCCCAGATGCAACGCGGCAACTCCCTGCCGCACCGGACATGGCTGCAGCTCAATGAGAAGCGCCACAAGATGCGCTGGGCATGGGACGAGTTCTTCAAGGACTACGACCTGTTGCTCTGTCCGGTCGCGGTGACCGCTGCCTTCCCGCACGACCAGACGGGCCTGCGCCACAAGCGCACGATCGTCGTGAACAACAAGCACGTGCCGGTCGTCGACCAGATCTTTTGGGCAGGCTACGCTGGCGTCACCTGGCTGCCGGCGACGGCAGCCCCGATCGGCCAGAGCAAGGAAGGCCTGCCGATCGGCGTGCAGATCATCGGCCGGCAGTACGGCGACTACGACTGCATCCAGTTCGCCAAGCTGCTCGAGAAGGAATATCGCGGCTTCGAGCCGCCGCCGGCCTATAGCTGAGTTTCAGGAGAGAGAATGCACAACGACATCGACCTCAAGAAGCACATCCGCTCGATCCCGGACTTCCCCAAGCCCGGCATCCTCTTCTACGACATCTCGACCCTGCTGGCGCACGCCAAGGCCTGGCATGCCGCGATCGAGAAGCTCGCCGACCTGATCCGGCCGCACAAACCCGACCTGCTGGCGGGAATCGAATCGCGCGGCTTCCTGCTCGCCGCACCGCTCGCGCTGGCGCTCGGCACCGGCTTCGTGATGCTGCGCAAGCAGGGCAAGCTGCCGGGCACGACGGTGCGCCACACCTATGCGCTGGAGTACGGCACCGACACGATCGAGATCCAGCAGGATGCAATCCGCAAGGGCGCGCGCGTCGTGCTGGTCGACGACCTGCTGGCGACCGGCGGCACGATGGCCGCCGCGGTGCACCTGCTGGAGAGCGTCGGCGCCGTGGTGCCGGCGGCCGCCTGCATCATCGAACTCACCTTCCTCGAGGGCCGCAAGAAGCTGAAGCCGCCGGTCGAGGTGCTGCTGAAGTACGACAGCTAGCGCTGGTCGGCGCGGTTGAAGGCGCCGACGCCGTCGGGCAGCACAGCGAAGGTCGAGAGCGACTGGGCGATCGGGTCGGGCGAGCCGTCGACGTAGAAATCGACCTCGCCGAACGCCGTGGTGCGGCCCACCCGCACCGCCCGCGCCACGCCGACCACGTCCTGCTGCACCGCAGCGCGGATGAAGTTGGTGGTGAGCGAGATCGTGGCCAGGGTCGCGAAACGCTGCAGCTTCTCGCAGATCGCCAGCACCATGATGGTGTCAGCCAACGCCATCATGGCCTGCCCGACCATCACGCCGCCCGGGCGCGCGATGTGATCGCTGTACGGCAGGCGGATGCGGACCTCCTCGGCCGAGACGAGCTCGGCCCGGAGCTTCAGCTGCCAGATCCACGGGCCGAAGTTTCCGCCGGGTGAAAGCTGCGCCTGCGCAGCCTCGAGCGTGAAGAATGCCATGGCGCATGGTGCCGCTTTCCGCGCCACCGTCAAACCGGCTACGATGCGCCGGGGGAGGAAGAGCTCGATGTTTTCAGTGTCCCAGTGCTTCTCCGAAAGCTACGCGGAGGCGCGCGGCAAGTTTTGCGCCGCCGCGGCCGACGGTGGTGGCGCGCTCCGTTCCTGGCTCAATCCCAAGGCGCTGGGACCGGGCGGCGAGAAGCTCTGTCTCGACACGGCGAAGTTCGGCCCGGCCGACGCCCAGAACATGCTGGTGCTGATCGCCGGCACGCACGGCGTCGAAGGCCATTGCGGCTCGGGCGCGATGATCTCGTGGCTGCGCTCGGGCGGTCCGGCGAAGCTGCCGAAGGGCACGGGCGCGCTGTTGATCCACGCCCTCAATCCCTACGGCTTCGCATGGACGCGCCGCGTCACCGAGGACAATGTCGACCTCAACCGCAACTTCGTCGACCACGACAAGGCCTACCCGAAGAACGAAGGCTATCTCGCCATCGCCGATGCCGTCCTGCCGAAGGCATGGACCGAGGAGAGCAAGGCCGAGACCGAGCGCACGTTTGCGGCCTACGCGCAGAAGCACGGCGCCTTCGGCCTGCAGGGCGCGATCAGCGGCGGCCAGTACACCCATCCCGACGGCATCTTCTTCGGCGGCCACACATCGACCTGGAGCAACCGCACCGTCCGTGCCGTCGCGCGCGAGGAGCTGTCGCGCGCCCGCCACGTCGCGATCATCGATTTCCACACGGGGCTCGGCCCCTTCGGCCACGGCGAACTGATCTGTGCGGTGTCGCCCGGCGCCAAGTCGTTCGGCCGCGCCAAGGCCTGGTACGGCGACGAGCTGACCTCGCCCGAGGGCGGCACGTCGACCTCCGCGGTCGTGGTCGGCATCATGACCGACGCCTTCCCACAGGAACTGCCTGATGCGCAGGTCACGCCGATCGCGCTGGAGTACGGCACCTACTCGGTGCCGGAAGTGCTGAACGCGGTGCGGGCCGACAACTGGCTGCACCATCGCGGCGACGTCGCGTCCGAACTCGGCCGCACGCTCAAGGCCGACATGAAGGAGCGTTTCTTCCCCGCCGGCGACAAGTGGCGGGACATGGTGTGGGCGCGCGCCGACCAGACGGTCGGTTGGGCGCTCAAGGGCATGGCCGGGGGATGAGCCTCGCGGCGCACAGCGAGGATACCGCCCGGCAGCGCCTCCGGAAGGTGTTGCAGCGCGCGCCGCTGTTCGCCGATCTCGATCCCACAGGCCTCGCCGCCGTCGAACGCGAGCTGACCTTGCTGGTGCTGCCGGGCGGCGCTCCCCTGTTCCGCCAGGGCGAGCCGGCAGACGCCGTCTATGTCGTGGCCAGCGGCTGCCTCGGCGTTTTCCGCCACGAGGAGGAAGGCCAGGCCGCCGAGCCGGTGCTGATCGCCGAAGTGCCGCCAGGAAACCTGGTCGGCGAGATGTCGCTGCTGTCGCACGGCAAGCGCACGCGCAGCGTCGCGGCGCTGCGCGACAGCGAGGTCTGGCGCCTGGCACAGACCAGCTTCCACGCGCTGACCGCGCATCACCCCGAGGTCCTGCCGGCGCTGATGCGCAGCGTCGTGGCGCGCAACGCGCTGGAAACCGGCAAGCGCCGCCGCCAGCCGCGCACCTTCGCCATCCTGCCGAGCGGGCCCGACGTGCCGGCCGCGCGCTTCGCCGTGATGCTGGCCGACGCGCTCGGCCGCATCGGCAACCAAGTGCA
>SCVT01000405.1 GCA_004296815.1 Reyranella sp.
TCCATGACCTCGGGAAACGAAGCCACGGCCTTGGCGAAGCGGGTGAGCCACTGGGCGTTGTGCTGGGCCGTGCGGACCGCCACGAACACCGTGACGCCGGCATTGACGGCCTTGCGGTTGAGCAGCGCCACGCGCGCCTTGATGATCCCCTCCTCCTGCAGCCGGTTGATCCGCCGCCAGCACGGCGTGGTCGAGAGGCCGACCCGTCGCGCGACCTCGGCGAGCGGCATGTCGGCATCGTCCTGCAGGCAATCCAGAATCTTCTTGTCGAAGGAATCCAGTGAGAATTTTGCGGCCATGGGCTGTCCTGAGGAATGGATTTCTCAATCTTGGCCGGGTTTGCGCAAAGGTAGCAAGCCGTTTCCCGGACCCTCCGGTAGAATCGCCTCATGTTTCGTCGCTTCACCGATCACCCCGCCGCGGTCAACGAGACCTACTTCCAGCACATGGGCATGGCCTTCGGCTTCGGTGCACGAATGCTGGTTGGCTCGCTCGGCTGCTTCGTGCACGGTCTCTTCCCATGGCTGTGCCTGACCCGCGGAAGCGACACGATCCGGACCCTGCACCATCGCATGGTGACCCATCGTACGGCGTCTCCGGCCCAGCCGGACCGCGCCACGGCCGTCGCGGCGGGCGACTAGCCCCGCTCTCCATTTTCGTTGGTCTGCTCGTCGCGACGGTTTCCGCCGCGGCGCAGGACCGCGCCCTGGTGCCGGTCACGGTCGACGGCGAGACCGTGAAGCTCGCCACCATCACCTACAAGCCGGCCGGCAGCGGGCCCTTTCCCACCGTGATCCTGCACCACGGCTCGACCGGCCGCGGCAACGATCCCTCGCTGTTCGCCCGACCCTACGAGCCACGGCCACTGATCCAGTGGTTCACGGCACGCGGCTTTGCCGTGATCCTGCCGGCGCGCCGTGGCCGCGGCGGTTCGGAAGGAACCTACGACGAAGGCTTCAGCCTGCCGCGCAGCAACGGCTACGCCTGCGACCAGTCGCTGTCGCTGCCGGGCGCGGACCGCGCGCTGCGCGACCTCGACGCGGTGACGCCGATCCTTCTGGCGCAGCCCTTCGTCGATCGCAGTCGTGTGGCCATCGCCGGCCAATCGCGCGGCGGAATCCTGACCGTCGCCTGGACGGGCCGCCAACCTGCGGTCGCCCGCGCCTCGATCAACTTCGTCGGCGGCTGGATGGGGGCAGGCTGCGCCTCGGCGAGCGCCATCAACCAGAACCTCTTCCGGCGTGGCGTGCCGTTCGGCCAGCCCTCGATCTGGCTCTACGGCGACAACGATTCCTTTTATCCCCTGTCGCATTCGCGCTCGAATTTCACTGCCTTCCAGGGGGCCGGCGGCAAGGGGGAGTTCCACGAATACGCACCGGCGGCCGGAACCAACGGCCACTTCATCAACAGCACGCCCGACCTCTGGACCGCCACGCTCGAGGCCTATCTCTCTGCACGCGGCCTGCCGTCGCGGCCACGATAGGCCTCGCAACCGTCCCGCGGCGTGCTACGTTTCCCTATCGGGGGAGCGCACACAGCAGCGGAGGCTCCAAATGGAAACACCCGTCCGGATCAGCTTCCAGGGCAGCACGCCAAGCGAAGCACTGACCAATCTGATCAACGAACAGGTGGATGCGCTCGAGCGTCTGCATGGCCGTATGACCTCGTGCCAGGTCGTGGTGCGTGTGCCCGATCGCCATCATCGCACGAGCGGCCTCTACAGCGTGAACATCCACGCCATCCTGCCCGGCAACATCGACATCGACGTCGACCACACACCGCCGGCCGACGAGCGTTTCGCCGATCCGGTGTTCGCGGTGAACGACGCCTTCCGGCGCGCCAAGCGGCTGATCAAGGAGAAGGCGCGCAAGCAGCGCGGCGAGGTCAAGAACCTGCACGAGCGCGTGGAGCGGACGCTCGACCGCCCTCCGAGCTAACGGCGCGGCACACCCTTCTCGTCCAGCCGCTCGCGCAGCAGGAAGAGCCGGTCGCCGCCCCAGAACAGCTCGTTGTCGAACACGAACGACGGCACGCCGAAAATGCCCGAGGCTTCGGCCTCGGCCCTGAGGCGGTCGTGCTCGGCGCCGCCCTCACCGGCCAGGAAGGCGGCGAAGCCCCGAGGCGCGCCGCAACGCACGAGCAGCGCTTCCACCGCCTCGACGCTCTCGGGATCGAGCTCGCGCCGCCAGAAGCGATCGAAGGCGAGATCGTTGTAGGCACGGAAGACATTGTGCTTCTGCGCATAAAGCATCCCGCTGTTCACGGGGCGCGCGTAGTAGATTTTCTTCGGCCCCATCAGGGTGAGCCCCTGCTTGTTGGCGAAGCGGCGCGCGTCCATGTAGGCGTACTTCACGCGCCGCCAGTGATGCGGATCGCGCGCCTCGACCGATCCCTGAAACGACGCAATGTCGAGCGTGTAGGGCCGCCAGTCCAGCTCGAGGGCATAGTCGGCCTCGAGCTGATAGGCCCACGCCTTCGCGACGAAGGCATAGGGACTGACATAGTCGTTCCAAACGGTGACCCGGGTGGTCACAGCGGAAGCCCTAACGGGCGTCTTTCGCCAACCGCTTCTCGACCACACGCGCCCACAGGGTCGAGCCCAGGGTCAGCGCGTCGTCGTTGAAGTCATAGCCCGGATTGTGGACCTCGCAGCCGCCCTCGCCGCCGCCGTTGCCGATGTTGATGAAAGCGCCGGGCACCTGCTCCAGCATGTAGGAGAAGTCCTCGGAGGCCATCACGAACGGACCTTCGCGGTTCATGTTCTCATGGCCCACGATGTCCGCGGCCACGTCGGCGATGAACTTCACCGCATCCTTGTCGTTCACCAGCGGCGGGAAGGCGATGCGCACGTCGGCCTTCGCCGACCCGCCCAGCGTCTTGGCAATGCCGGACGAGATCGTCTCGATGCGCTCCTTGATCAGCGCCATCGTCTCCTTGCGGAAGGCGCGGATGGTGCCGCGCAGCACGGCCTCCTGCGGGATGACGTTGTAGGCGTCGCCCGAATGCATCTGCGTCACCGAGATCACCGCCGAATCGAGCGGCGCCACGTTGCGCGACACCACGCTCTGCAGCGCCGAGATGATTTGGGTGGCGATGATCACCGGGTCGATGCCGGTCTCCGGCCGCGCGCCGTGCGCGCCCTTGCCGGTGATGTGGATGTCGAACAGGCCGCCGCCCGCCATCTGCGGGCCCGAGCGGATGGCGAACTTGCCGACGTCGAGCTTCGGCCTGTTGTGCATGCCGAAGATGATCTCGCAGGGGAACTTCTGGAACAGCCCGTCCTTCACCATCGCCTCGGCGCCGCCGCGGCCTTCCTCGGCCGGCTGGAAGATGAAGTGCACCGTGCCGTCGAAGTTTCGCGTCGCCGAGAGGTACTTGGCGGCGCCCAGCAGCATGGCAGTGTGGCCGTCATGGCCGCAGGCGTGCATGCGGCCGGCGTGCCGGCTCCTGTGATCGAACGTGTTGTGCTCGTCCATCGGCAGCGCGTCCATGTCGGCGCGCAGCCCGATGGCGCGCGGATTGTTGCCGACCCGGATCGTGCCCACGACACCAGTCTTGCCGATGCCGGTCGTGACCTCGCAGCCCCATTCCTTGAGCTTCTGCGCGACGATGGTGCTGGTCCGCTCCTCCTCGAAGCCCAGCTCGGGATGGGCGTGGATGTCGCGCCGGATCGCAGTGAGTTCAGCGGCGGCGGCGGCAATCTGCGGTTCGATCTTCATTCGGTCAGGACTCCAACAGGAAGGACGTCATTACACGACGAAACTCCGCGCCGTGCACGTTCGGATATGCATGGCCACCGTCCGGCAGCACATAGGCGCGCGCGCCCGGGATCAGACGCACCAGCTCCTCGGTGAAATAGAGCGGCGTCACGGTGTCGTCGCGGGCGCAGACCGCAAGGGTGCGCGCCTTCACCTTCTGGAGATCGGCGCGCCGGTCGTGCGCCACGATGGCGGCGATGCGCGACAGCACGATCTCGGGGACCGGGATCGTCTCCAGCGCCTTGGCTTCGGCAGCCACGAGATCGGCATCGTGGTCGCGCACCCACGAAGGCGAGTTGAGCGCCAGCGCACTCGACTTGAGATAGGCGGCCGGCCCCAGCCCCTTCAGCATCAGCGCACGGACCTCGAACAGGCGGCGGAAGAAGGCGTCGGTCTTCGCCCAGGTGGCGCTCAGCACCAGCCGATCGATGCGGCGGGACTGCTCGATCGCCAGCACCTGGCCCATCGCGCCGCCGGTTGAGTGGCCGCACCAGTGGACCTTGTCGTAGCCGAGGCCATCCATGAGCTGCAGCGCGTCGTCGGCCATCTGCGCCACGCTGTAGGTGATCTTCGAGAGGGTACTGCGGGCCGTGCCGCGATGATCGTGCACGACCACAGTAAATTGGCGCGCGAGCTCGGGGATGTTTTCGCCCCACCAGCGGGCGTCGCCGCCCAGCCCTGCCACCAGGAACAGCACGGGCCCGCTGCCATGGATTTCGTAGTGGAGCTCCGCGCCGTCGCGCAGCTTGAACAGGGGCATTCCGTCTCCTCGGCGATTTGCGTATGGTCGCCCCGGGAGGAAAGCGCACGATGAAGCGCCTGTCGATTGCCGCGTTGGCCCTGCTGGCCGGCTGTACGACCCAGAACCAGACGGTGACGACCACCATTCCGCGCCCCTCGCCCGAGGACGCGACGCCTGCGGGCATCGCCTATCTCTGCGACGGCCGAAAGGAAGTGTCCGTCGTCTATGCGAAGAACCGCGCCTCGGTGACCCTGGGCGACCGGACCTGGCGCATGGAGTACCAGGCGGCCGGCGACGGCTTCCGCTATGTCGATGCCAGCAACGAATGGACCGGCCGCGACGACCTCGCCGTGCTGCGCTCCGGCGGCAGCCCGCTCGCCTTCAACTGCCGGCCCATCAAGCGGATGGCCTGAGCTATTTCAGCCAGAACTTGATGGCGTAACCCACCAGCGCGGTGACGCCGACGCCGGCGGCCCACAGCCCGACGAACCACAGCCACTGACGCGGTGCAGGCATCAGTGGTAGCCCTCATGCCCTGTCTTGCCCCGGAACACCCAGTACGAATAGCCGGTGTAGGCCAGGATGATCGGCACCAGCACCAGCACGCCGGGCAGCATGAACTTCAGGCTGTCGTGCGGCGCAGCGGCCTCCCAGATCGTGACCGACGGCGGCACGATGTTGGGATAGAGGCTGACGCCGAGGCCGGCGAGGCCGAGGCCGAACAAAGCGAGCGCCATCAGGAACGGCGTGTAGTGATGGGCACGCTTCAGGCTCCAGAACAGGATGCCCGTCACGATCACCACCAGCAGCGGCACCTGTGCGGTGAACAGGACCTGCGGCCAGGCGAACCAGCGCGCCCAGTAGGCCTCGCGCAGGAACGGCGTTGCCGCACTCACCGCCGCCATGGCGACGATGGTGCCGACGGCGAGGCGGAAAGCGAAGCGATGGCAGCGCTCCTGCAGCGAGCCCTCGCTCTTCATCACCAGCCAGGTGGCGCCGAGCAGCGCGTAGCCGCAGACGAGACTCACGCCCACCAGCACGCTGAACGGCGAGAGCCAGTCGAACCAGCCGCCGGCATAGGTGCGGTTCTGGACGGCGACGCCCTGCAGTAGCGCCCCCAAGGTCACGCCTTGGGCGAAGGCTGCGACGATCGAGCCGGTGCTGAAGGCGACATCCCACAGCGCGCGGTGGCGCGGGTCGCGCCAACGGAACTCGAAGGCGACGCCGCGGAACACCAGCGCCAGCAGCATGGCGATGATCGGCGCGTAGAGCGCCGACAGGATCATGCCGTAGGCCAGCGGGAAGGCCGCGAGCATGCCGCCGCCGCCCATCACCAGCCAGGTCTCGTTGCCGTCCCACACCGGCGCGATGGAATTCATGGCGCTGTCGCGTTCGCGGCCCACGGGCAGGAACGGGAACAGGATGCCGACCCCGAGATCGAAGCCGTCCATGACGACATAGGCCAGGATCGCGAAGGCGATGATGAAGGCGAAGAACATCGGGAGGTCGATACCGAAGGGCATGATCAGGCTCCCTTGCCGGTGGCGATGTTCTCGGCGACCTGCGGCGCCGGCGTGATGCCGGCCGCGCGCACCGGCTGGTCGCGCCGCGGCCCCTCCTCGCCGCGATGCGGCGGATGGCTCATCAGCTTCAGGATGTAATAGGTGCCAGCACCGAAGGCGAAGAAGTAGACGACGACGAAGGCGAGCAGCGAGGCGCCGACCGCGGGCGCATCGAGGGCCGAGGCCGAATCGACGGTGCGCAGCAGGCCGTAGACGGTATAGGGCTGGCGGCCGACCTCGGTCGTCACCCAGCCGGCGATCACCGCGACGAACCCGGCCGGCCCCATCGCGAGCGCGAAGCGATGCAGCAGCGGCCAGTCGTAGAGCCGCTTGCGCGCGCGGGCGAGCAGGCTGAACAAGCCCAGGGTCAGCATCAGCATGCCCATGCCGACCATGATCCGGAACGACCAGAAGACGACGGCGACGGGCGGCCATTCCTTGCGGTCGACCGTATCGAGCCCCTTGAGCGGTGCGTCCCACGAATGCTTCAGGATCAGCGACGAGGCCTTGGGGATCTCGACGGCGAACAGGTTCTTGCCGGCGGCCTCATCGGGCCAGCCGAACAGCACCAGCGGCGCGCCATCGGGATAGCTCTTGAAGTGGCCCTCCATGGCCATGACCTTGACCGGCTGGTGCTCCAGCGTGTTCAGCCCGTGCTGGTCGCCGGCGAAGATCTGCAGCGGCGCCACGACGGCGATCATGCCCATCGCCATGGAGAACATGACGCGCGCGCCCTCGTTGCCCTTCTCGCGCAGCAGGTGCCAGGCGCCGACCGCACCGACGACCAGCGCCGTCGTGAGATAGGCGCCGAACACGGTGTGCACGAGCCGGTACGGGAACGACGGGTTGAAGATGATCGCCCACCAGTCGGCCGGCACGAACTGGCCGCCGGCGTTGATGGCGTGGCCGGTCGGCGTGTGCATCCAGCTGTTGGCCGAGAGGATCCAGAAGGCCGAGAAGAACGTCCCGACCGCGACGGCCAGCGTCGCGGTGAAGTGCAGTCCCTTGCCCACACGGTTCATGCCGAACAGCATGACGCCCAGGAAGCCCGCCTCGAGGAAGAAGGCCGTCAGCACCTCATAGGCCATCAGCGGCCCGATCACGGGACCGGCCTTGTCGGAGAAGACCGACCAGTTGGTGCCGAACTGGTAAGACATGACGATGCCCGACACGACGCCCATGCCGAAGGCGAGCGCGAAGATCTTCAGCCAGTACTTGAAGAGGTCGAGATAGACCGAGCGGCCGGTCCACAGCCACAGCGCCTCGAGCACGGCGAGGTAGCTCGCGAGCCCGATCGAGAACGAGGGAAAGATGAAGTGGAACGAGACGGTGAAGGCGAACTGCAGTCTCGCCAGGAAGACTGCGTCGAAGGATTCGAACATGACGTTCACCTCCCGCCGGTAGAACTACATTCTACCTATTTCATCCGAAGGCGTCGAACACCTCACCGATCGCCGCGCGGTCCAGTGTCGCACGGAGACAGCTATCGAGAAGCACTCGTGCTTTCAGCGGGTGCAGGCGACCGCCCCAGATCAGGCCGGCCTTGCGCAGCGCGATCTCCGAGCTTGGGCCGCCGTAGGTCTGGCGCAGCATCGGCCCGCCGCCGGCGCGCGGGGCGATCACGGTCGGCATGATCTCCGCGAGCCGCACGGCCAGCGGTATTGCGCGCTCCGGCACATGGCCACCGCCCATCGCCCCGATGACGACGCCGCGGTAACCAAGACGATCGCGATGATCGAGCATCGCCCGCATCAGATTGCCGGGCTCGTCGATCGACATCCAGAGAAGCGCCACCAACTGCTCGCCGGGCCGCAGCTTGCCCTTCAGCCGTGCACGCGCGGCCTCGACCGGTGTGCGCACCGGCAACGACAGCGGCACGACGCGGTCCTCCACGAGGGCCGCGATCGGCCCGGTCTGCGGCGAGGCGAAAGCATTGAGCCGCGTCGGATGCACCTTCAGCACGTCGGCGACCGCGTAGACCTCATCCAGCATCACCGCCATGACGCCGAGCTTCGCGGCATTCGCACGCACCCAGGGGTCGCAGCACACGCGTACGGCCGCCAGCAGATTGCCCGGCCCATCGGGTGACGTGAGCGCAGGATTGCGCATCGCCGCGGTCACGACGACCGGGACGTCACGCTCGACCAGGAGATCGAGCAGGAAGCCCGTCTCCTCCAGCGTGTCGGTGCCTTGCGTCACGATCACGCCGTCGACGTCGAGCCCGTTGATCTTGGAGGCGAGCGTATGGATCTGGTCGAAGGACAGCGAATGGCTGCCGACGCGGGACACTGTCTCGGCGCGCATGTCGGCGAGCGTGGCGAGCTGCGGCACAGCGGCGACGAGATCGTCGGCGCCCAGCCCCATCTGCATGGCGCCCGAGGCGTCGGGCCTGGTGGCGATGGTGCCGCCCAGCGCCAGCACCTGGATACGGGGAAGACTCACGAGAGCAACCTCAAGGAAGAGAAGAAGCGCTGGGCTTCAGGAGCGCGCATGGCGTCGGCCGGCGCGAGATAGCCGAGCGAAACGAAGCGGCGGCCCTTCAGCACCGCGAGCTGGCGGAGCGCATTGCCGCCGGCGAGCGGTCCTGTCGCCTCGACGGCCGGCGCGCCCTGGACCGTCTTCCAGTCGACCTGGCTCCACTTGCCGCCAGCCAGCCGCTGCACGCGATCGTCCAGCACGGACTGCAGGTTGGCCTTCTGATTGCGCACGTCGACGTCGGCCGGATAGAGCGCCGTCTGGGCCACGAACGAGAGCCGGCGGTATTCGAGGCTGTAGGAGTGATAGGTGAACCGGGTCCCGCCGGCCGACACCGCGTCGAGCACCTTGTAGACCGGCGCGCCGGGCATCTCGACGAAGAAGGCCTTGTCGCCCTCGACGGGGAACCACGAGACCGACTGGGCCGCGGCCTCGCACGCCGCAGCGATGGCCGGCAGGGCCATCAGGGAACGCCTGAACAGGGTCATCTCAGGCGAACTTCTCGCGGGCTTCGGCCTCGGTGTAGTAGCCGCGCGCCACATCGCGGGCGATCGATTCCGGTTTGCGCTTCTTCGGATCGCCGAAGCCGCCGCCGCCCGGCGTCTGGACGCGCACGACGTCGCCGACTCCGATCTCGATGTCCTGGTCCTTGGAGAGGTGCGGCGGGCGGTAGCGCTTGCCCTTCTGCGTGACCTCGACGGTGTTGACGCCGCCATCGGCGCCGCCCAGTGCGCCCTGCGGGCCGGTGCGGCCATGGTCCATCACCATCGACACGCGCGCCTCGCCGCGGCGCAGCTTGATCGCGTAGTTGATGCCGAAGCCGCCGCGGAACTCGCCGGCGCCGCCCGAACCCTCGCGCAGCGAGAACTCCTCGAACAGCACGGGATAGAACTGCTCCAGCACCTCGACCGGCGGCATCTTGGAGATGCCGATGGTCGAGCAGCCGTTGGAGAGACCGTCGCCGCCCTGGAAGCCGCCGTACCCGCCGCCGGTGAAGAGATACATGATGTAGTTCTTCTTGCGCTCCGGATCGTAGCCGCCGACGCCGAGATTGCCCGACGTGCCGGCGGGTGCCGCGAACAGGAGATCGGGGATCGCCTTGGTCAGAGCCGCGAACACCGCCTCCGCGATACGCTGGCTCACCTCGGCAGCGCAGCCCGAGACCGGCCGCGGATAGCGCGCGTAGAGGAACGTGCCTTCGGGCTCGACGATGTGCAGCGGCTCGAAGGTGCCGGCATTGATCGGCACCTCGGGGAACACATGCTTCACGGCGAGGTAGATCGCCGACTTGGTCGTGGCGATCACGCTGTTCATCGGCCCGCGGCAGGGCGGGCTCGAGCCGGTCATGTCGAAGGTGAGATCCTCGCCCTTCTTGGTGACCTTCATCTTGATGACCAGCGGCTCGTCGACCACGCCGTCGCTGTCGACCTGCGAGGTGCCCTCGTAGACGCCGTCCGGAATGC
>SCVT01000406.1 GCA_004296815.1 Reyranella sp.
ATGGCAAGGTCGAGGGCGTGGAATTGGTCGACGGCACCGTCATTCCGGCGACCCTGGTCATCATGGCGGCCGGCATCCGGCCGAACGCGGGGCTCGCCAAGGAGGCCGGCCTCACGACCAACCGCGGCATCGTCGTCGACCACGCCATGCGGACCTCCGATCCGGATATCTACGCACTCGGCGAATGCGCCGAGATCGGCGGCCATGTCTACGGCCTGGTGGCGCCGCTCTACGAGATGGCGCGGGTCGCGGCGGGTCATCTCGCCGGCGACGAGGCTGCCCGCTTCGTGCACGTCGACACGCCGACCAAGCTCAAGGTCACGGGCATCGACGTCTACTCGCTGGGCGACTTCGCCGACGGCGACGACCGCGAGGAGATTGTGCTGCGCGACGCCTCGGCCGGCGTCTACAAGCGACTGATCCTGAAGGACGACAGGATCATCGGCACCGTGCTGTTCGGCGAGGTGGCCGACGGCGCGTGGTTCAACGACCTCAAGAAGAAGTCGGCGAACATCTCCGAGATGCGCGATACGCTGATCTTCGGGCCGGCCTTCCAGGCCGGCGCCGCGCGCGATCCCGGCGCCGCCGTCGCGGCGCTGCCGGACGATGCCGAGATCTGCGGCTGCAATGGCATCTGCAAGGGCAGGATCACGGGCACGATCAAGGCGAAGGGGCTCACCACTCTCGACGAGGTGCGGGCGCACACCAAGGCCTCGGCCTCGTGCGGCACCTGCACCGGCCTGGTCGAGCAGCTGATGGAGCTGACTCTGGGCGACGCCTTCAACCGCACCGCCGTCCAGCCGATGTGCGCCTGCACGACGCTCGGCCACGACGACGTCCGCCGGCTGATCGTCGCCAAGTCGCTGAAGACGATGGCCGCGGTCATGCAGGAGCTCGAGTGGAAGACCTCGTGCGGCTGCGCCAAGTGCCGGCCGGCGCTCAACTACTACCTCGTAAGCGACTGGCCCGACGAATATGCCGACGACTACCAGTCGCGCTTCATCAACGAGCGCGCCCACGCCAACATTCAGAAGGACGGCACCTTCTCGGTGGTGCCGCGCATGTGGGGCGGCATCACCAGCGCCAACGAGCTGCGGGCCATCGCCGATGTCGTCGACAAGTTCGCCATCCCGACGGTCAAGGTGACCGGCGGCCAGCGCATCGACATGCTGGGCGTCCGGAAGGAGGACCTGCCCGCGGTGTGGGCCGACCTCGGCAAGGCGGGCTTCGTCTCGGGCCATGCCTACGCCAAGGGCCTGCGCACCGTGAAGACCTGCGTCGGCACCGACTGGTGCCGCTTCGGCACCCAGGATTCGACGGGCCTCGGCGTCCGCATCGAGAAGTTCATGTGGGGCTCGTGGACGCCGGCCAAGGTCAAGATGGCGGTCTCGGGCTGCCCGCGGAACTGCGCCGAAGCCACCTGCAAGGACGTGGGCGTGATCTGCGTCGACTCGGGCTACGAGATTCACTTCGCCGGTGCTGCCGGCCTCGACATCAAGGGCACGGAGATCCTGGGCCAGGTGAAGACCGAGGACGAGGCGATCGAACACATCGCGGCGCTGGTCCAGATGTATCGCGAGCAGGGCCGCTATCTCGAGCGCATCTACAAGTGGGCCAAGCGCGTCGGCCTCGACGAGATCAGGCGCCAGATCGTGCAGGACGGCGAGAAACGTCGCGCCTACTACGACCGTTTCGTCTTCTCGCAGAAGTTCGCCCAGGTCGATCCATGGTCCGAGCGCGTCTCGGGCAAGGACAAGCACGAGTTCCGGCCGATGGCCACGATTGGCTTTGCCGAGGCCGCGGAGTGATGACCATGAAATGGGTCGAAGTCGGCTCGATCGGTGATATCCCGCTCCGCGGCGCGCGTTGCGTGAACACGCCCGAGGGCAAGATCGCGGTGTTCCGTACGGCCGAGGGTCAGGTTTTCGCCATCGAGGATCGCTGCCCCCACAAGGATGGGCCGCTCTCCCAGGGCATCGTGCACGGCACGGCGGTGACCTGCCCGCTGCACAACTGGGTGATCTCGCTGGAAACCGGCAAGGCCCTCGGTGCCGACGAAGGAGCGGTGAGGACCATGCCGGCGAGGGTGGAGGGCGAGCGCCTGTTCATCGCGCTGGGCGCTGCGGTGGAGAAGGCGGCCTGAAGATCTGCGCGGTCCTGCTGTTACTCGCATACCCCCTGCATCAGTAGGGCCATTGCAGAGCCTATGAAGACGGTGTAGCTCGCATTCCCATACAGTCAGGAGGAAGCCATGAAGAGACGTGTTCTGCTGGCGGCCGTTGCTGCCATCGGTATTGCCGCGGCGCCGCTCGGCGCGATGGCGCAAGCCTATCCGACCAAGCCCATCACCGTGATCGTGCCGTTCGCGGCGGGCGGTCCAACCGATGCCCTGGCGCGGATCCTCGGCCAGCGCATGGCAGAGGCGCTCGGCCAGACGGTCATCGTCGACAATGTCGCCGGGGCCGGTGGCACCATCGGCGTCAACAAGGCGGCCAAGGCCGCGCCCGACGGCTACACGGTGCTGTTCGCGCACATGGGCACGCTCGCGGTCAATATCGCGCTCTACAAGACGCTGCCCTACGACAGCCAGAAGGACCTCGAGCCGATCGGGCTCGGCGGCACCAACCCGATGGTGCTGGTCACCAAGAAGGACCTGCCGGCCAAGAACTTCGCCGAGTTCATGGCCTACGTGAAGGCCAACCAGAAGAAGGCCCAGTACGGCATGGCCGGCATCGGCGCCGCCTCGCACCTGGGCGGCCTGATGCTGAACGGGATGATGAAGGTCGACGTTCTGGAGATCCCCTACAAGGGAACGGCCCCGGCGCTGAACGATCTGGTCAGTGGCCAATTCGACTACATGGT
>SCVT01000407.1 GCA_004296815.1 Reyranella sp.
GCTCTTCCGATCTACCCAGCAGATCCACCTCTATCCCGGCGCGCGCTACGACGGCGTCTACGGTATGTGGTACGGCAAGGGCCCGGGCGTCGACCGCTCGGGCGACGTCTTCAAGCACGCCAACTATGCCGGCACGTCGAAACACGGCGGTGTCGTGGCGCTGGCCGGCGACGACCACATGGCCAAGTCCTCGACCGTCGCGCACCAGAGCGAGCCCGCCTTCATGGCGGCCGGCATGCCGGTGATCCATCCCGCGGGCGTCCAGGAATATCTCGACTTCGGCCTGCATGCGTTCGCGATGTCCCGCTACTCCGGGCTCTGGGTCGCCTTCAAGGTGCTGAGCGAGACCGTCGACAGTTCGGCCTCGGTCTACATCGACCCGCACCGCGTCGACATCCACACGCCGACCGACTTCGTGCTGCCGCCCGACGGCGTGCACATCCGCTGGCCAGACGATTGGCTGGGCCAGGAGCGCCGCGTCGTCACCGTGAAGCAGCCGGCGGCCCTCGCCTACTGGCGCGCCAACCGGCTCGACAAGGTCATGCTCGGCCGTCCCGACGCGCGCTTCGGCATCGTGACCGTCGGCAAGAGCTACCTCGACGTCCGCCAGGCTCTCGACGAGCTCGGCCTCGACGATGCGGAAGCCGAGCGGCTGGGCCTCGCCATCTACAAGGTCGGCATGGTGTGGCCGCTCGAGACCGAGGGCGCCACGGCCTTCGCACTCGGCAAGCGCGAGATCCTGGTCGTCGAGGAGAAGCGCGCCCTGATCGAGCAGCAGCTCAAGGACGCGCTGTTCAACGCCCCGGCCGACCGCCGCCCCGTCGTCGTCGGCAAGACCGACGAGCGCGGCCAGAAGCTCTTCAAGTCCGACGGCGAGCTGACGCCGCTCGAGATCGCCTCGGCGATCGTCGCGCGCTTCGGCCTCGACGCCTTCAGCGAGCGCACCAGGCAGCGCTTCGAGGCGCTGAAGCGCCGCGCCGGCCGCCAGGTGCGCAACGAAGCGGGCCTCGCCCGCGTCCCCTACTTCTGCTCCGGCTGCCCGCACAACAGCTCGACCAAGGTGCCCGACGGCTCGATGGCGATGGCCGGCATCGGCTGCCATACGCTGGCCATCGGCATGGAGCGCAACACCAAGACCTTCACCCACATGGGCGCCGAGGGCGTGCCGTGGGTCGGCGCCAGCCATTTCACCGACATGCCGCACGTCTTCCAGAACCTGGGCGACGGCACCTACTTCCACTCGGGCTACCTCGCGATCCGTCACGCGATCGCGACCAACACCACCATCACCTACAAGATCCTCTACAACGACGCCGTCGCCATGACCGGCGGCCAGCCGCACGACGGCGACGTCCATCCCTGGACGATCAGCCAGCAGGTCCATGCCGAGGGCGTGCGCCGCATCGCGCTGGTGAGCGACGATCCCGACAAGTATCCGATCGGCACCCACTGGGCGCCGGGCGTCACCTTCCATCACCGCGACCAGCTCGACGAGGTGCAGCGCGAGCTTCGCGAATGGAAGGGCGTCTCGGTCCTGATCTACGACCAGACCTGCGCCGCCGAGAAGCGCCGCCGCCGCAAGCGCGGCACCTATCCCGATCCCGCCAAGCGCGTCTTCATCAACGAGGCGGTGTGCGAGGGCTGCGGCGACTGCTCGGTCAAGAGCAACTGCCTCTCCGTCGTGCCGGTCGAGACCGAGTTCGGCCGCAAGCGCACCATCGACCAGTCGTCCTGCAACAAGGACTTCTCCTGCCTGAACGGCTTCTGCCCCTCCTTCGTCACGGTCGAGGGCGGCGGGCTGCGTAAAGGCAAGGCCGCGGCGAAGAAGAGCGAAGGCGTGGCGACGCAGGAACCGGCGCTACCGGACACGCCGGCGATCCCGTCGGTCGCCGACAAGCCCTACGGCGTCCTCATCACCGGCATCGGCGGCACCGGCGTCGTCACCATCGGCGCCATCATGGGCATGGCGGCCCACATCGAGGGCAAGGGCGCCACCGTGCTCGACCAGCTCGGCATGGCGCAGAAGGGCGGCGCGGTGATCAGCCACGTCCGCATCGGCGCCAACCCGGAGGCGCTGCACGCCGTGCGCCTGGCCGCCGGCGGCGCCAACGTGCTGCTGGGCTGCGACCTGGTCGTCAGCGCCAGCCCCGACGCCATGGCGCGGCTCGAGCCCGGCGCCTCCAGGGCGATCGTCAACACGCACGAGACCATCACCGGCGAGTTCACCCGCCATCCCGACCTCGCCTTCCCGGCCAACACGCTGAAGCTCTCGGTCGAGGCGGCGGCGGGCGCCGGCGCCGTCGACTTCCTCGACGCCACCGCGATCGCCACCGCTCTGATGGGCGACTCGATCGCCACCAACATGTTCGTGCTGGGCTATGCCTTCCAGAAGGGCCTGATCCCGCTCGGCCTCGAGTCGATCGAGCGCGCCATCGAGCTGAATGGCGCTGCCGTGCCGATGAACCTCGCCGCCTTCCGCTGGGGCCGTCGCGCCGCGCACGACCGCGCCGCGGTCGAGAAGCTGATCGCGCCCAAGGACAATGTCGTGGCCTTCACGCGCGCCCTGCCGAAGACGCTCGACGAGATCGTGGCGTCGCGCATGAAGCACCTCACCGGCTTCCAGAACGCAGCGCTGGCCAACCGCTACAAGGCGCTGGTCGACAAGGTGCGTGCCGCCGAGTCGAAGACCGGCCTCTCCGGCCTCGCCGAAGCGGTCGCGCAGAACTACAGCAAGCTGCTTTCCTACAAGGACGAGTACGAGGTGGCGCGCCTCTACGCCGAGGCCGCCTTCCAGGCGAACCTCGGCAAGCAGTTCGAGGGCGACTACAAGCTCAAGTTCCACCTCGCCCCGCCGCTGTTCGCCAGCCGCGACCCGCGGACCGGCCAGCTCATCAAGCAGGAGTTCGGTTCCTGGATGCTGCCGGCCTTCCGGATGCTGGCGAAGCTCAAGGGCCTGCGCGGCACCGCCTTCGATATCTTCGGCTACACCGAGGAGCGCAGGACCGAGCGCCAGCTCATCGCCGACTACGAGGCGCTGGTCGCCGAGTTGCTGCAGGGCCTCTCGGCCGAGAACCATGCGCTCGCAGTCAAGCTCGCGAACATCCCCGACGACATCCGCGGCTACGGCCACGTGAAGCACGCGCACCTCGAGAAGGCGAAGAAGAAGGAAGCCGACCTTCTGGTGCAGTGGCGCAACCCCGAGGCGATGAAGGCCGCGGCCGAGTAGGGCCGAGGCGCCGGATCAGCGCTCGGAGATCTCGAAGCTCGCGGTCGATGCGCGCATGTGCTCGGCGAGGACGGCGACGAGGCAGACGGCGGCGATCAGGCAGAGAACGCTCACGTACCAGCTCCGGCCGGAGCCAGCCTCCATCAGACGATGGGCGTCCGGATGGCGGGCGTCGCGCGCGGGCGGCACCTCTTCCCGGGCAGCGTCATCAATCGGCATGGCCCCCTCCCCGCAACGTCCTTCCCCACGCGAGAAATGCCGGCGGTTGCAGTTCGGTTGCAATCGCCCGATCGAATACTTCC
>SCVT01000408.1 GCA_004296815.1 Reyranella sp.
GCCAGAAGCGCTACGGCTTCAACAACCAGCTCATCGAGGTGTGGAAGTTCCGCACGATGTTCCACGACCGCGCCGACGCCAACGCCGAGCAGCTCACGCAGCGCAACGACCCTCGCATCACCCGGCTCGGCGCCTTCCTGCGGCGGACCAGCCTCGACGAGCTGCCGCAGTTCCTGAACGTGCTGCGCGGCGACATGAGCGTGGTGGGGCCGCGGCCGCACGCCACCGCCGCCAAGGCCGGCACCCTGCTCTACCAGGAAGCCGTGAAGTACTACGACGCACGACATCGCGTGAAGCCGGGGATCACGGGCTGGGCCCAGATCAACGGCTGGCGTGGTGAGACTGACACCGTCGAGCAAATACGGAAGCGTGTCGAGCATGACCTCTACTACATCGAGCATTGGTCGGTCGCCTTCGACCTCCAGATCATCCTCCGTACCGCGTTGGGCGGCTTCGCCGGTCGCAACGCCTTCTGAGGACGGCTTCGACAGCCCGCCGCGCTGCCTGTGGCTGACGCTGGCGGACCCGGAGCCGCGCCATAACGGGCAGTTCGTCTATTCCGGCGGGCTGATCGATGCGATGCGCTGGGCCGGCAGCGACGTCGAGGTGCTCGGACTCAGGCGCGCGGAGTCGCACAGGGCCAACGGCTGGCGCGACGAGCATGTCGTGTGGTGGCTGCCCGACGACACGCCGCATTCGCACTGGGGCAGCCTCGCCTCCTCCTTGCCGCACACCGCCTACCGCTGCCGCACAACCGGCATGCGCCGCACGCTCGACAAGCTCCTCGAGCACGGCGAGTGGGACGGCATCGTGTTCGACGGGATCTCGGTGGGCTGGGCGCTGGCGCGCGTCCTCGAGCACTATGCCGGCCGCCCCGACCGGCCGCGGCTGATCTACGTCTCGCACAATCACGAGGAGAGCCTCCGGGCGCAGATCGCCGAGAGCCAGCCGCTGTTCCTGAAGCGACAGGCGGTGCGGCTCGACGCCATGAAGGTGTCGTGGCTGGAGCGCGACATGGTCGACTCGGTCGACTTTGTGACCGCGATCACGCCGGAGGACCTCTCGCTCTATCGCCGGCGCCGCTGCGACAAGCCGATGGGCGTGCTGACGCCGGGCTATTGCGGCCGCCGCGTCGAGCACCGCCGGCTCACCGAGAGCCTGCCACGCCGTGCCGTGATCGTCGGCAGCTTCGACTGGATCGCCAAGCGCATGAACCTCGCGGAGTTCGTCGACATTGCCGACCCGCTGTTCGCCGAGGCCAATGCCGAGCTGCAGGCCGTCGGCAGCGCCGACGAGGCGTTCCTGGCCCAGCTCCGCCTCAAGGCGCAGGCCACCGAGTTCACCGGCACGGTGCCCGAGATCGAGCCGTTCCTCGACGAGGCGCGCATCGCGATCGTGCCGGAGCGCAACGGCGGCGGCTTCAAGCTCAAGGTGCTGGAGTACATCTTCAACCGCGTCCCGGTGTTCGCGCTCGAGGGCTCGTTCGCCGGTGTGCCGCTGCGCCACAACGACAGCGTCATGCTGTTCCCCAACCACGCCGCCCTCGCCGAGGGCGTGCTCAAGGCGATCGACGATGTCGAGTTGCTGAACCGGCTGCAGGAGCGGGCCTTCGACGCCTGCCGCGACCAGTTCGACTGGTCGAGCCGCGGCCGCCAGATCCTGTCGGCCATCGTCGAGCCATGATCGCCGGCGCCGCCGAGGAGAGCGGGATCGTCGGCCGGCGGCTCGACGTCCTCGACCAGCTGCTGATCGCCCTGTTCCTGGCCGGCCTCTATCTCGGCGTCTCGCTGCAGATCACCTCGAAGATCCCGCTGACCTGCGCGCCGTCGGGCGCGGCCGGCCTGATCCTGCTGTGGCGCCGCCGCAACGACATCGAGCCGCGCCATCTCGCCGGCCTGCTCGGCGTGCTCGCCCTCTACCTGGGGTCGATCGTCATCGCGAGCGACCTCTCCTTCCTCAGCAAGCGCTTCACCGGCTTCCTGCAGCTCGCCTACGGCTTCGTCATCTCCTACGGCCTGTTCCTCACCGTGATCCACGGCGAACGCCGCCAGATCGCCCGCATTCTGCTGGCCTTCTGCCTGTTCATCATCGTGGGCTGCGTGCTCGAGAGCCATACGTCGCTCCGTGCGATCAGCGACGCGGTGCGCGACAAGATCTACGATTCGAGCGTGGTCTACGACGCCGACCTGCGTGACCAGATGCTCTACGGCCGCATCCGGCCCAAGCTCTTCACCTCCGAGCCGTCGGCCGTGACCTTCGCCTACACCCACTATTGCTCGGCCTGGCTCGTCATCAGCACGTGGCGCTGGAAGCTGCCGGTCTATCTCGGCCTGATCGGGCTGGCGCTGGTCGTGCTGCCGGGCCCCACCCTGGTGCTGATGCTGCTACTCACCATCCCCTACATGATCTTCCTGTCGGGTGGACACCGGAGGCGCTCGCCCACACGACTGATCGGCGCGCTGGCGCTCTCGGTGGTGCTGCTGGGCCTCACCGTGGCGGTCGGCCAGTCGCTGTTCGCCGCCCGCCTCGCCGAGCTGGGGCGCGGCGAGGATGCGAGCTTCTTCTACCGCTTCACCGGCCCCATGCTCGTGGCCTTCGACGTGTTCCGCCACTATCCGTGGGCCGGCGCCGGGCTGACCGGCGAGATGTTCATCGCCGACAACGTGATGAACGTCTACATGAACTCGCCGTCGTTCCAGGCCGCCTGGCGCATCAGCCGCATCGGCGACGTGCTGACCAACTATTTCTGGCTGCACTGGATCTATCTCGGCGTGGTCGGCGGCGTCCTCATGTTCGTGGCGATCTCGGTCTGGCTCAGGATGCTGGGTGTGCCGAGCGTGCTCTACTGCTGGGCGGTCTGGCTGATCCTGGGCCAGGCGTCGGGCTCCTATGTCGGCCCCAAGACCTGGGCGGTCCTGCTGTTCGCCGCCGCCGCCTCGATCCTGACCACGCGCACGGTCCAGCAACCCACGGCCGCATCTGCCCGTTGGCGACCGGCCTATCCGAGGTTCGCAACATGACGCCGATCGACATGAAACGCCGCGCCCTGATGGGCGTCGGCGCCGGGCTGACCCTGGCCGGCCTGCCCGCCGCCGCCAGCGCCCAGGAGCGGCCGCAGCCACCGCGGCAGATGCTCTCGGCCGCCACCTTCGGCGCACGCGGCGACGGCAAGGCCGACGATACGGCGGCGCTGCAGTCCGCGATCGACACTGCCTTCGGGCCGGCCGGGCCCGGCTATCTCGTGATCCCGCCCGGCACCTACCGCGTGACGCGCACGCTCCGCTTCGCCACCGCGCGCGGCGAGAAGGGCAACATCACGCGTAACCACGGCATCCTGGCCCATGGCGCACGCTTCCACTCGGCGATCGCCGACGGCTCCAACGTCTTCGAGTTCGTGAGCGAGGCCACCGTCCGCTTCCTGCTGATCGAAGGGCTCGACATCCACGGCAGCGGCCGCGACGGCCACGGCATCCTGCTCGAATGCGAGCACAAGGAGCACTATCTCTACAATTTCTGCCTGCGCGACGTGACGGTGCAGGGCGTGGGCGGCGACGGCTGCCGCATGATGGGCAACGTCTTCGAGGGCCAGATCGTCAACACCTACCTGCGCGACAACAAGCGTAACGGTCTGACGCTCGGTCACGGCGCGCGGGCCGGCATCCTGTCGGCGATCCACGCCTTCGGCTGCGTCTTCGGCCAGAACGGCCAGTACGGCGTCGGCATGGTGAACGGCTGCTACGACGCGGCCTTCCACGGCTGCTACTTCCTGCTGAACGCCAAGCACGGGCTGGTGGCGCTGAACGGCTGCACGCTGCTTTCCAACTGCGGCTTCGAGAACAACCACGAATCGGCGCCCTCGTTCGACAAGGGCGGGCCCGGCATGTGGCTGCAGGGATTCGGCACGCTGATCGGCTGCACGGCATACTCGATGTTCAAGCAGACGCGCCTGATCGACGCCTATGTCGTGGGCCAGTTCGTGATGATCGGCTGCTCCGGCAGCGGCGATGCCGCCGCCAAAGGCGCCGGCCTCGCCCGCCTCGACGGCGAGAAGAAGGGCCGCGCCACCGTGATCGCGCCCAGCGGCCAGGTCGACTATGTGAAGGAGTTCTCCGGGCTGGAGATCTCCGGCGCCGGCGGCAGCGGCGTGCGCTTCGGCGCCAACTGGCAGAGCACCAACCTCGCGCAGCTCGGCGACTATCGGCTGTGGGTCGACGGCAAGGGCCGCCTACGGCTCAAGAACGGGGCGCCGGCGTCGGACGAGGATGGCAAGGTGGTGGGCGCCTGAGCGCATCTCGCGCCGCGTCTCCGGCCAGGCCAGCAGCACCAGCAGCATCGCCAGCAGAACGGCGGCACCAACGGTCGCGACCGACGGGACCGAGATCCCGGGCGGCAGGACGGCACGCACGGCGAGGCCCGTCACTGCGGCCGCGATGGCGACGGTGAGCGGCGGCGCCACGGCGCGCCAGACGTCGGGCTGCCGTACCGGCCCATGCCGCGTCGCCAGCCAGAAGGCGACCGGGGTGCGCACGGCGAGGCCCGCGATGGCGAGCGATGCCGCGACGCCCACGGCGCCCCAGGGCAGCCCTGCCGCGATGGCGAGCAGGCAGAGCGCGGCATCGGCCAGGGTGGCGCGCAGCATTTCCGTCGTGCGCGCCTGCGTCAGATAAAGCAGGCCCATGCACATCAGCACCGGCAGGGAGGTCGCCGAGACGCTGAACAGGGCGGCGAGCGGCACGGCCTCCCGCCAGGCCGGTCCGAGCAGGATCTCCACGAGCCAGTCGGCCACGACGGCCGCCACCGCGAAGGCCGGCATGGTGAGCAGGCCGAGCTTCTGCACGATCTGCCCGAACATGCGGCGATAGCGCTCGGGCTGCTCGACGAGGCGGCTCAGGGCCGGCATGCCGGCGGCATAGACCGGTGCGTTGATCGTGTTGATCGGCAGCATCAGCAGCCGCGAGGTGCGCTCGTAGAGGCCGAGCGTCACGGGGCCCCACAGCCAGCCGATCAGGATCTGGTCGAAGCTGCGCGACAGCGCCGTGGCGACACCCGCCCCCGTCACCGACAGGCCGTAGCGCAGCAACGCTCCGACGCCTTCGGCCCGTGCGGGCCGGGCCGGCCGCCAGCGGCAGACGCTCCAGCTCCCGACCAGCAGCACGGCGGGCGACACCAGCCGCTGCACGACCAGCGCCCAATAGCCTTCGCCCGCCAGCGCGACGGCGATCGCTGCGACGAACCCCGCATAGTCGGCGGCGGTCTCCAGGCCCGCGATGGCGGTGAAGCGCATCTGGCGGCGCAGCAGCGCCCAGTGCTGGACCGTGAGGCCGCTCAGCGCGAAGCCCAGCGCCAGCCAGCGCGTGACATCGACGAGCTCGGGCTGGCCGTAGAAATGCGCCAGGGCCGGCGCCGCGAGCGCCAGTGCGCCCGCCAGCAGCAGGCCGGCGGCGGCGTTGATCCAGAACAGCGCGGAAACCTGCCCTTGCGTGAGATCCGTCTTCTGGATCGCGGCCGAGGAGAGGCCCAGCTCCTTCAGGAAGTCGAGGACGACGCCGATCGCCGCCACCATGGCGAGCAGGCCGAAGGCCTGCGGCGGCAGCAGCCGCGCCAGCACGACCAGCGTGGCGAGCTGGCCCACAACGCGCACGGCCTGCGCACCGAGAAGCAGCGCACCGCCTCGGCGCGAGCGGCGCCCGAGATCGGCGTCGAGATGGCCGGTTGCGAGCTCTGGCGCGAGCTCGTCGTCAGGCGACCGCGCGCCGCTTTTCGGACGCGACATGGTCGACATACCAGCGGTAGGTCTCTTCGAGCCCGGCGACCAGCGGCGTACGCGCCCGCCAGCCGAGCGACGCGGCGAAGCTCGTGTCGACCATCTTGCGCGGCGTGCCGTCGGGACGCGAGGCGTCGTAGCGGACGCCGCCCTTGTAGCCCACCACCCGGCAGATCATGTCGACCAGGTCGCGGATCGGCACGTCGAAGCCCGGCCCGAGATTGACGATCTCCTCGTCGGAGAACTTCTGCATCATGTGGACCATGCCGTCGGCGGCATCGTCGACGAACAGGAACTCGCGGCGCACCGCGCCGGTCCCCCACACTTCCATGGTCGGCGTCTGGGCGAGCTTGGCCTGGTGCGCCTTGACGATCAGCGCCGGCACGACATGGCTCTGCATCAGGTCGAAATTGTCGCCCGGGCCGTAGAGGTTGCTGGGCATCACCGAGACGAAGTCGCACCCGTACTGGCGGCGATAGGCCTGGCCGAGCTTGATGCCGGCGATCTTGGCGATCGCGTACCACTGGTTGGTGGGCTCGAGCGGCCCGGTGAGCAGGGCGGATTCCGGGATCGGCTGCGGCGCCAATCGCGGATAGATGCACGAAGAGCCCATGAGCAGGAGCTTCTCGACGTTCGCCCGGCGGCAGGCCTCGACGACGTTCGCCTGGATCATCAGGTTGTCGTAGATGAACTCGGCCGGCCGCGTGTCGTTGGCGTAGATGCCGCCGACCCGCGCCGCCGCGAGGAACACCGCCTGTGGCCTGGTGTCCCGAAACCAGCGCCCGAGCTGGTCGGGATTGCGCAGGTCGACCGTATCGCGCGGCGCCGTCACGACCTCGCAGCCCTCGCGTTCGAGGCGGCGCACCAGGGCACTGCCCACCAGCCCGCGATGGCCGGCGACCCAGATCCGCTTATTGCGCAGCGTGTAGGACGGGTTGGACATAACGCTCTCCCATGCCTTTGAGGATGATGCGGTCGGCCTCGACCATCTCGGCGACCAGTTGCGGGAAGGTGGTGCGGTGCTTCCAGCCGAGCTTGGACAGCGCCTTGGCCGGATCGCCGAGCAGCAGGTCGACCTCAGTCGGACGGCGATAGGCCGGGTCGAGCGCCACCAGGACATCGCCGGTGCGCCGGCAGCAGCCCTGCTCGTCGTCGCCGTCGCCGCGCCATTCGATGGTGCGGCCGATCTCGCCGAAGGCGAGCTCGACAAACTCGCGCACCGTATGGGTCTCGCCGGTCGCCAGCACGTAGTCGTCGGGCGTGTCCTGCTGAAGGATGCGCCACATGCCCTCGACATAGTCGCGGGCGTGGCCCCAGTCGCGCTTGGCGTCGAGGTTGCCGAGATAGAGCCGGTCCTGGAAGCCGCGCTCGATGGCGGCGACGGCGCGGGTGATCTTGCGCGTCACGAAGGTCTCGCCGCGGATCGGCGATTCGTGGTTGAACAGGATGCCGTTGGAGGCGTGCATGCCGTAGGCCTCGCGGTAGTTCACCGTGATCCAGTAGGCGTAGAGCTTGGCCACCGCATAGGGGCTGCGCGGATAGAACGGCGTCGCCTCGCGCTGCGGCGTCTCCTGCACCTTGCCGAACAGCTCGGAAGTCGAGGCCTGATAGAAGCGCACGTCCTCGTTCATGCTGAGGATGCGGATCGCCTCCAGCATGCGCAGCGTGCCCAGCGCATCGGTGTTGGCCGTGTATTCCGGCGTCTCGAAGCTCACCTGCACGTGGCTCTGGGCGGCGAGGTTGTAGACCTCTGTGGGCTTCACCTCGCCCAGCAGCCGCAGAAGGTTGGTCGAGTCGGTCATGTCGCCGTAGTGCAGGAACAGCCGCACGTCGGCGTCGTGGCGGTCGCGGTAGAGGTAGTCGATGCGGTCGGTGTTGAGCGACGAGGCGCGGCGCTTGATGCCGTGCACCGTGTATCCCTTGCCCAGCAGGAAATCGGCGAGATAGGCGCCGTCCTGGCCGGTGATACCGGTGATGAGGGCGATCTTGTCCTTGGACATTCGGTGAACCCTTCCGTTCAGGAGAAGACGATCTGCTCGGCGACGCGGTCCCAGGAGTAGGACGCGATCGCGTGGCGCTGGGCGGCGACGGCCATCCGTTCGAGGCGGGCCGGGTCGGAGACGGCACTGACGATGGCTTCGGCCAGCGCCTGGGGGTCGGGGCGGTCGACCAGGAAGCCGTGGCGGCCGCCATCGACCAGCTCGGGCAGGCCGTTGCGGCAGAGGCCCATGACGGGCGTGCGCGAGACCATCGCCTCGAGATAGACCTGTCCCCACGGATCGTTGAGCATCGGCTGCACCAGCAAGGCCGAGTCGCGGTAGAGCCGTTGCAGCTCGGCCCACGGCAGATGCGCACGCAGCGCCACGCCGGCGCGGTCGCCCACGTGGACGCGGCTGCGTTCGTCGCCGACGATGGTGAGGGTGAGATCGGGACGCTGCCGGCGCGCCAGGTCGAAGGCCTCGAGCAGCAGCAGGCCACCCTTCGCCTCGAAGAGATGCTTGGCGACGAACAGCAAGGCCGGCCGCGCGAAGTCCTTGTCGCCGAACCATGGCTCGATCGCACCCATGCCCGAGCCGACGGCGGTGACCCGATCGGGCGGCAGGCCGTAATGCGCGATCAGGTTGTCGCGGACATAGGCGCCGAAGGTGAAGATATGCGTGAGGCCCGCCAGCGACTCGCGCTCGGCCTCCTCGAAGGCACGCAGCGCGCGCGGCGTGTAGCGGTCGATGTGGAAGTGATGCCGGCGCGCGAGTTCCCAGCTGTGGTCGCAGTAGAGGTAGTGCCGCACGCCCTCGACCAGGTCGTTGGCCGGCAAGTCGAGCGTGCCGGTGTGCAATACGTGACGGACGCCGAGGTCGCGCGCCTGCCGCGCCACCTCGCGCGCCACGCGCCGCCGCATCGCGAGGCTGCGCAGCACCTGCTCGCTGCTCACCGGCCGGCCGCGGCCCG
>SCVT01000409.1 GCA_004296815.1 Reyranella sp.
GGGCTGCCGATGAATCTCGGCTTCTTCGGCAAGGGCAACACCAGCAAGCCCGCCGGCATCAAGGAGCAGGTCGAGGCCGGCGCCTGTGGGCTGAAGCTGCACGAGGACTGGGGCACCACGCCCGCCGCCATCGACAACTGCCTCACGGTCGCCGACCGAATGGACGTGCAGGTCGCGATCCACACCGACACGCTGAACGAATCGGGCTTCGTCGAGACCACGCGCGCCGCGTTCAAGGGCCGCGCCATCGCGACATTCCACACCGAGGGCGCGGGCGGCGGCCATGCGCCGGACATCATCCGCCTCGCCGGCGAGAAGAACGTGCTGCCGTCGTCGACCAATCCCACGATGCCCTACACGGTGAACACCGTGGACGAGCATCTCGACATGCTGATGGTCTGCCATCACCTCGACGCAGCGATTCCCGAGGACGTGGCCTTTGCCGAGAGCCGCATCCGCAAGGAGACGATCGCGGCTGAGGACATCCTGCACGATCTGGGCGCCTTCTCGATGATGTCGTCCGACAGCCAGGCGATGGGCCGGGTCGGCGAGGTCGTGATCCGCACCTGGCAGACCGCCGACAAGATGAAGAAGCAGCGCGGTCGCCTGAAGGAGGAGAGGGGCGACAACGACAATGTCCGCGTGAAGCGCTACGTCGCCAAGTACACGATCAACCCCGCCATCACCCACGGCATCTCCAAGCACGTGGGCTCGGTCGAGACCGGCAAGCGCGCGGATCTCGTGATCTGGTCGCCGGCCTTCTTCGGCGCCAAGCCCGACATGGTGCTGATCGGCGGTTCGATCGTGGCGGCGCCGATGGGCGACCCCAACGCCTCGATCCCGACGCCGCAGCCGGTGCACTACCGGCCGATGTTCGGGGCGCTGGGCCGCAGCCTCGTGATGAGCCCGGCGCTGTTCGTCTCGCAGGCGGCCATCGCCAAAGGCGTCGCCAAGAAGTGGGGCCTCAGCCGGCCGCTACTGGCGGTCAAGGGCACGCGCAAGATCGGCAAGAAGGACATGATCCACAATTCGCTCTGCCCCTCGATCGAGGTCGATCCCGAGACCTACGAGGTGCGGGCGGACGGCGAGCTGCTGACCTGCGAGCCCGCCACGTCGCTCCCTATGGCGCAACGCTACTTCCTGTTCTGACCATGAAGCGCGCCGTCGACGTCGTGCGCGCCGGCAGCTGGCCGGCCGCGGAGCGCACCGACACCGTCACCCTCCTGTTCGACGACCGCTATCGGCGGCGCCTGCGCATGCTGGGCGATGCCGGTCTCGACTTCCTGCTCGACCTCGTCGAGCCGGTCGTCCTGCACTCCGGCGACGGACTCCGGCTGGAGGAGGGCGGCTTCGTCGAGGTGAAGGCGGCCGACGAGGATCTCGTCGAAGTCCGCGGCCGCGACCCCGCCTCCTTCGCGCGCCTCGCCTGGCATCTCGGCAACCGCCACCTGCCGACGCAGATCGAGGGCGACCGCATCCTGATCCGCGACGATCACGTGATCGTCGACATGCTGAAGGGGCTGGGCGCGGAGGTGCGCAAGGTCCGCGTGCCGTTCGATCCCGAGGGCGGTGCCTACGGCCAGCACAACCACGACACCGGCCATCGCCACGGCGAGCTGCATGCCGAGCGTCATGGTTAGCGATCCGCTCTACCGGCTGCTGGCCTGGCTGTCGCCGGCCTATCCGATCGGCGCCTTCAGCTACAGCCACGGCGTCGAGACGGCGGTGGAGGAGGGGCTGGTGAAGGACCGCGCCTCGCTGGTCGCCTGGCTCGACAGCGTCCTGCGGCAGGGCACCGGCGCGGTCGACGGAGCGCTGTTCGCCGCGGCCTGGCGTGCGGCCGATGCCGGCGATTGGCCGCTGTTCGACAAGATCGCGGAGCGCGCGGCCGCCTGGCGCGGCACGTCGGAGATGGCGCTGGAATCACGCCAGCAGGGCGGCTCGTTCCTCTCCATCACGCGTACCGCATGGGCGCACGAGGCGCTCGATGCTGCGCACGAGCGGCTGGGCGGCGAGCTCGCCTTGCCGGTCGCGGTCGCGCTCGCGGCCGCCGCGCACGGGATCGCGCTGGACCAGGCATTGGCCGGCTACCTGCACGCCTTCTCCGCGAACCTGATCTCGGCGGCGCTGCGCGCCGTGCCGCTCGGCCAGACCGACGGGCAGATCACACTGGCAGCGCTCGAAGGAGCCGTCCGGGACACGACGCAGGCCGCGATGGACGTCGAGTCCCTCGACGAGGTCGGCACCGCGACGCCGCTGCTCGACTGGTGCTCGCTGCGCCACGAAACCCAGTACACGCGCCTGTTCCGCTCATGACCGCGATCATGGCCCTGCTGCTGACGATCGGCGTCGGCGCCATCGCCGTGATCCATGCGATGTGGGGGCTGGGAAGCCATTGGCCGGAAGCCAGCGAGGAGGCGCTGGCCTGCGCCGTCGTCGGCGACGGACGCCGCCGCATGCCGCCACCGTGGCAGTGCTTCGCGGTCGCCATCGGGCTCGTACTCATGGCCCTGTGGCCGTGGTACGCGCTCGGCCGCATCGCCGAGCCGGTCGTGCTCGCCGGGAGCTACACCGTCGCCGGAATTTTTATCGCCCGCGGCATCGCAGGCTACAGCGTGCGCTGGCGGGCCCATTTCAGGGACGAGCCGTTTGCGACGCGCAACCGAAAGTACTATTCGCCCTACTGTCTGCTGATCGGGATCGGCTACATCGCCCTGGTGGCGGGAGAACTGGAAAGATGAGCGTGCGTGGTCCGCTGAGAGTGGGGGTCGGCGGCCCCGTCGGATCGGGCAAGACCGCCCTGGTCGAGCGCCTGTGCAAGCGCATGCGCGAGACCTACGACATCGCTGTCGTCACCAACGACATCTACACTAAGGAAGACGCAGAGTTCCTGACGCGGGCCGGTGCGCTCGCGCCGGAGCGGATCGTCGGCGTCGAGACCGGCGGCTGCCCGCACACCGCGATCCGCGAGGACGCCTCGATCAATCTCGCGGCTGTCTCGGACATCGTGCGCAAGTGGCCCGATCTCGAGCTCGTGTTCGTCGAGTCGGGCGGCGACAATCTCGCCGCGACCTTCTCGCCCGAACTGGCCGACATCACCATCTACGTGATCGACGTCGCGGCCGGCGAGAAGATCCCGCGCAAGGGCGGTCCCGGCATCACCCGGTCCGACCTGCTGGTCATCAACAAGATCGACCTCGCGCCACTCGTCGGCGCCAACCTCGACGTGATGGACCGCGACGCCCGCAAGATGCGTGGCCAGCGGCCTTTCCTTTTCTCCAATCTCAAGGAGAATAAGGGCGTGGAAGACATTGCAGCCTTCATCGTGCGTCAGGGCGGCCTGCCGGCGCGCTGATTGAAAAGACAGGAGTTACGGATGAATCGGACAATCTGCCTCGCCTCGCTGCTGGTCGTGGCCGCCGCCCCGGCCCTGGCCCACCCGGGTCACGAATCCTCGGGTTTTGCCCATCCCTTCACCGGCATTGATCATTTGCTGGCGATGGTCGGGGTCGGTGTGTGGGCGTCGCTGCTCGCCGTCCGGCGGCCGGCGGCGTCGTACCTCGTGCCGGCGGCCTTCGTCGGAATGATGCTCGTCGGAGCAGGTGCTGCTTTCGCGGGCATAAAAGTGCCTCTTGTGGAGGCGGGAATCATCGCGTCCGTGCTGATCCTCGGCGGTCTCATCATGGCTGCAGTGCGTTTGCCGTCGGCTGCGGCCATGGCGGTCGTGGGGATCTTTGCAGTGTTCCACGGCTATGCCCACGCAATCGAAGCGCCTGTCACGGGGACTGGCCTCTACATCTTGGGCTTCGTCGCGGCGACGGTCCTCCTCCACGCGGCCGGACTGGGACTCGGCTGGGTTGCGCGGCGGTCGGTCGGCGACCTGGGATTGCGGGCCCTGGGCGGCGCCGTGATGGCCGGCGGTGCGCTGGTCCTGATCGCCAACTAATCCTTTCCCCAAGCGCATCGGCCGGTCTGGCACGATTTTCGCTTCCCTTGGTTTTCGGCGGGGAGAACCGTCGGAAACAAGGAGAGCGGGATGAAGTTGGGAACGATCATGCGGACAGGCCTCGTGGCCGCCGGCCTGCTGGCCAGCGCCACGACCGGCGCGTTCGCGCAGGCGGGAGACACGATCAAGGTCGGTATCCTGCATTCGCTGTCAGGCACCATGGCGATCAGCGAGACGACCCTGAAGGACGTCATGTTGATGCTCATCGATCAGCAGAACAAGAAGGGCGGTCTGCTGGGCAAGAAGCTCGAGGCCGTGGTCGTCGATCCGGCGTCGAACTGGCCGCTGTTCGCCGAGAAGGCGCGCGAGCTCCTGCAGAAGGACAAGGTCGCCGCGGTGTTCGGCTGCTGGACCTCGGTCAGCCGCAAGTCGGTGCTGCCGGTGTTCGAGGAGCTGAACGGCATCCTCTTCTACCCGGTCCA
>SCVT01000410.1 GCA_004296815.1 Reyranella sp.
ATGGCCGTCGCCCTGATGGGCGGCCTGCTGGTCGCGACCGCCCTCACCCTGCTGTTCCTGCCGGCGCTCTATGCTGCCTGGTTCCGGGTGAAGAATCCGGCGGCCACTGAAGCAGCGCCGGTACGCCACGTGCCGCCGCCGCTCGCACTGGCCGCCGAGTAGCGTTGGTGCCGGGCATCGCCTCGCTTCTGGTCGTGGCGAGCGCCGCGATCGTCCTCGTCCTCGGCACCCTGCATCTGCTCTACACGTTCCGTGGCAACAAGCTCGACCCACGTGAGCCCGGCCTGCGGCAGGCGATGGAGCAGTCGACCCCGAGAATCACACGCGAAACCACAGTCTGGCGTGCCTGGGTCGGCTTCAACGCCACGCACAGCCTGGGCCTCATGCTCTTCGCACTGATCTACGCCTACCTGGCGCTCGCAGCGCCTGCTTTGCTCTTCGGCTCGCTGTTCCTGCAGGGACTGGGCCTCGTCCTGCTGACGAGCTACGTCGTCCTCGCCCGCCGCTACTTCTTCAGCGTGCCGTTCCGCGGGATCGTGCTCGCGACGCTGCTCTACGCCGCGGGCCTTGCCGCCGCGGCCGCCTAGGAGATCCGGCCCTCGGCGGTGTGCAGGTCGCTCGTTCGCGCCGCGCTCACCTCAAGGATGATCTCGATGCCGCGCACGATGTCCTCGACCGCCATCGACGGTGCACCGCCGAGGCGTGCTGCCTGTTCCGGCACATAGGGAATGTGCAGGAAGCCGCCGCGCATCGGGATCGGATGGGCGGCCGCGATGTCCATCAGGGCATAGAAGATGTGATTGCAGACGAAGGTGCCGGCCGTGTTCGACACCGCGGCCGGCAACCCGGCCTTGCGCATCGCCGCCACGCAGGCCTTGATCGGCAGGGTCGCGAAATGCGCGGCCGGCCCGTCGGCGACCACCGGCTTGTCGATCGGTTGCTTGCCGTCATTGTCGCGGATGCGCGCGTCCTGGACGTTGATCGCCACGCGCTCGAGGCAGAGCTCGGTGCGGCCGCCGGCCTGGCCGATGCAGAGCACGATGTCGGGCCTGGTCTTCTCGATCGCCTTGCGCAGGACACCGGCCGACTTCGCATAGGAGGTCGGGAGCGTCGCCGTGTGGATCACAACTCCGCCGATTCGCTTCTTGAGCTTTCCGACCGCCAGCGATGACGGATTGACCTTGTCGCCGCCGAACGGATCGAATCCCGTGACCAACGCCTTCATGCCGACACGTCTCCCAAACGAAAGGGCGCCCGGTAAGGGGCGCCCCGACGTTAGTCTGTCCCGAGATCAGCGGCTACTTGTTGGCCGCGTCGACCGCACGGCGGGCCATGACGCCCACGAGATGCGCGCGATACTCGGCGCTGCCGTGGATGTCGCTGTTGAGGCCGTCTGCCGGGATCTTGATGTCCTTGATCGCCGCCGAGGAGAAGTTCTTGGAAAGCGCATCTTCCATCGCCTTGACGCGGAAGACGCAAGGACCGGCGCCGGTCACCGCGACGCGGACCCCCGAAGCGGTCTTGGCCACGAACACGCCGACCATCGCGTAGCGCGAGGCCGGGTTCGGGAACTTGATGTAGGCGGCCTTCTCGGCCTTGGGGAAGCTGATCGAGGTGATCAACTCGCCCTCGCCCAGCGCCGTCTCGAACAGGCCCTTGAAGAAGCTGTCCGCGGCATGCTTGCCGGTGTTGGTCGTCACCGTGGCGTTGAGCGCCACGACCGCAGCCGGATAGTCGGCGGCCGGATCGTTGTTGGCCACCGAGCCGCCCATCGTGCCGCGGTTGCGGACCTGCGGGTCGCCGATGTGGCCTGCGAGATAGGCCAGCGCCGGGATGGCGTTCTTCACGTCGGCCGAGGTCGCGACCTCGGCGTGCCGGGTCATGCCGCCGATCACGACGTTGTTGCCCTCGACCTTGATGCCGGCCAGTTCCTTGACGCCGCCGAGATCGACCACGTCGCTCGGCCGCGCCAGGCGCTGCTTCAGCGTCGGGATCAGGGTCATGCCGCCCGACATCGGACGGGCTTCGTCCTTGCCCTTGAGCAGGCCGACCGCTTCGGAGAGCGACTTCGGACGGTGGTAAGCAAAATCGTACATATGGATCCTCCCGTTACTCGGCCGCCTTGCGCTGCGCACCCTGGATGGTCTGCCAGACGCTGAGCGGCGTGGCAGGCATCGGGACGTGCGTGACGCCGAGCGGCGCCAGTGCGTCATGGACGGCATTCATCACGGCGGCAGGTGCGGCAATCGCACCGGCCTCGCCGCATCCCTTCACGCCCAGCGGATTGTGCGGGCAAGGCGTGACCTTGTAGCCGAGCTTGAACGACGGAACGTCGTCGGCGCGCGGCATCGTGTAATCCATGTACGAGCCGCTCACGAGCTGGCCCGTCTCCTTGTCGTAGACCGCATTCTCCAGCAGCGCCTGGCCGACGCCCTGGACAATGCCGCCATGCACCTGGCCCTCGACGATCATCGGATTGATGATGTTGCCGAAGTCGTCGACCGCGGTGTGGTTGACCACCTCGACGACGCCGGTGTCCGGGTCGATCTCGACCTCACAGATCTGCGTGCCGGCGGGATAGACGAAGTTCGCCGGATCGTAGAAGGCGTTCTCGTCCATGCCCGGCTCCAGCTCGTGGAGCGGATAGTTGTGCGGCACGTAGGCCGCGAACACCGCCTGGGCGAGCGGCACGTTCTTGTCCGTGCCCTTCACCTTGAAGGTGCCGTTCTCGAACTCGATGTCGGCTACGTCGGCTTCCATCAGATGGGCGGCGATCCGGCGCCCCTTGGCGATGATCTTGTCGGCCGCCTTCATGATGGCCGAGCCGCCGACCGCCAGCGAGCGGCTGCCGTAGCTGCCCATGCCGAATGGCGTCGTCGCCGTGTCGCCGTGGACGACCTCGATGTTCTCGAACGGCACACCGAGCTTGTCCGAGATGAGCTGGGCGAAGGTCGTCTCGTGGCTCTGGCCGTGGCTGTGCGCGCCGGTCAGGATCTGGACGTTGCCCGTCGGGTTGAACTTGAGCTGCGCCGACTCCCATTGGCCGACGCCACCGCCCAGCTGGCCGATCACCTGCGACGGTGCCAGCCCGCAGGCCTCGATGTAGGACGAGAAGCCGATGCCGCGCAGCTTGCCGCGCGACTTGGCCTCCGCACGGCGCCCTTCGAAGCCCTTGTAGTCGGCGATCTTGATCGCCTCGTCGATGATCGGCGGGTAGTTGCCCGAATCGTACTGCAGCGCCACCGGCGTCTGGTACGGGAAGGCCTCCTTCGGAATGAAGTTCTTCCGGCGGAGATCCGCCGTATCCATCTTCAGTTCCTTGGCGGCCTTGCTGACGATGCTCTCGATCACGAACGTCGCCTCGGGACGACCGGCGCCGCGATAGGCATCGACCGGCGCGGTGTGCGTCAGCGCCGCCTTCACGTTGGCGTAGATGACCGGCGTCGTGTACTGGCCGGCCAGCAGCGTCGCATAGAGATAGGTCGGCACCGCCGTCGAGAAGGTCGAGAGATAGGCGCCCATGTTGGCGATCGTCTCGACCTTGAGGGCCAGGAACTTGCCGTCCTTGTCGAGCGCCAGCTCGGCATGGGTGACATGGTCGCGGCCGTGCGCGTCGGTCATGAACGACTCGCTGCGCTCGGCCGTCCACTTGATCGGCCGGCCGACGCGGGACGCGGCCCACGTGACCATCGTCTCCTCGTTGTAGCAGAAGATCTTGCTGCCAAAGCCGCCGCCCACGTCGGGCGCGATGACGCGCAGCTTGTGCTCGGGGATGCCCAGCACGAAGGCCGACAGGATGAGGCGCAGGACGTGAGGGTTCTGCGACGTCGACCAGAGCGTGTAGTTGCCCGTGCCCTTGTCGTACTCCGCCGCCGCAGCGCGCGGCTCCATGGCGTTGGGGATCAGGCGGTTGTTCACGATGTCGATCTTGGTGACGTGTGCCGCCTTCGCGAACGCCGCGTCGACATCGGCCTTCACGCCGATTTCCCAGTCGTAGATCAGGTTGCCGGGCGCCTCGGCCGCATGGACCTCGGGTGCGCCCTTGTCGAGCGCGCGCGCCAGGTCGACGTTGGCCGGCTTCACGTCGTAGTCGACCTTGATCGCCTCGGCCGCGTCCTTGGCCTCGTCGTGGGTGTTGGCCACGATCATCGCGACCGTGTCGCCGACATAGCGCACGGTATCGAGCGCCATCACCGGATGCGGCGGCGCCTTGTGCGGCTCGCCGTGCTTGTCCTTGACCACCCAGCCGCAGATCAGCCCGCCGACCTTGGCATCGGCGATGTCCTTGCCGGTGAAGATATCGACCACGCCGGGCATGGCCTTCGCCGCCGAAACGTCGATCGACTTGATCTTCGCGTGGGCATGCGGCGAACGCAGGAAGTACGCGTAGGTCGCCCGTGCGAGGGGCAGGTCGTCGACATAGCGACCGGTACCGGTAAGGAAGCGCTGGTCTTCCTTCCGCTTAACCCGGGCGCCGATTCCGGTTTCGGCGGTCATGGCGTTACACCCCTGCTGACTTCATGGCTGGCGCGGCGGCCAGAATTGCCTTCACGATGTTGTGGTAGCCGGTGCAGCGGCAGAGGTTGCCCTCGAGCTCGCGGCGCACCGTGGCTTCGTCGAGCTGGTAGTTGTGGCGCTTCACCATGTCGATGGCGCTCATCACCATGCCCGGGGTGCAGAAGCCGCACTGCAGGGCGTGGTTGTCGCGGAACGCCTCCTGCATCGGGTGAAGCTTGTCGGCGCTGGCGGCGAGGCCCTCGATCGTCGTGACCTTGGCGCCCTCGGCCTGGACGGCCAGCATGGTGCAGGACTTGATCGACTTGCCGTCGACATGGACGACGCAGGCGCCGCACTGGCTGGTGTCGCAACCGACATGGGTGCCGGTCATCCCTAGATGCTCGCGCAGGAACTGAACCAGCAGCGTGCGCGCCTCGACCTTGCCCGATACGGACTTGCCGTTGACGGTCATGGCGACGGAAATGGTCATTACTCTTCTCCCTCAGCGTATTGGTTCGCAGGGTCGCGCCAAAACGCGCCCGCCGGGCATTACTGGGACTCTCGCAAGCCCCTTACATTGCGGTCAAGTGAATTACAGGATTCGCTGAACTAGCCGCTAACGACTCGCAAGAAACACGAGGATCAGCACGGCTGCACCGATGCCGATTACCAGCCAGTGGTTGTAACCACGCTGCGCTGCAGCGGAAGCGGCCGGCGCCGGGGTCGCCGCGACCGGGGCCGTCTCGGCCGCTGCAGCCGGCGGCGGACCGCCGACCATGGCGGCGAACTTGCTGAAGAACTCATCGGCCAGCTTCTTCGCCGTGCCATCGATCAGCCGCGCGCCCACCTGGGCGATCTTTCCGCCGACCTGGGCATCGACATTGTAGTTCAGCAGGGTGTCGCCGGCGTCTTCTCGCAGGGTCACCACGGCGCCGCCCTTGGCGAAGCCCGCAGCGCCGCCCTGCCCCTCGCCCGAGATCCTGTAGCCGTTGGGCGGATCGAGGTCCGAGAGCGTCACCTTGCCCGAGAAGCTGGCGCTCACCGGCCCGATGCGCATACGCACCTTGGCCTTCATTTCAGTGTCGGAGGTCTTCTCCAGCGATTCGCAGCCCGGAATGCAGGCCTGCAGGACAGCCGGATCGTTCAGCGCCGCAAACACCTTCTCGCGCGGGGCCGCGATCCTGTACTCACCCTTGATTTCCATCTGGTAACTCCCGCCTGAACGCCTACCACTTGGAGGTATAGGAGTCCGGCGGCGGTTCTGCCAGTGGTTCGCGTATGGAGACGTAGATCGTGGCCAGATAGGGCACGGCCATCAGGAGTGCCAGGGCGGCGAACCAGTTGGCCTGGGTGTTCCAGAACAAGGTCCGGATCACCCAGCGGCCGCCGTCGACCGCGAGGAAGCCGCCCGAGCCGCCATCGTGCAGCTTGATGGCGCCTTCGGTGACCACCATAACGACGGCCCAGAAGATCAGCAGCGACGCCAGCACGATCTCCGGCAGCACCGGCCCGAGCCGGCTGAGGCGGCGGTCCATGCGCACGAAGCCGCGGCTGCCGTCGTAGCCGAGCAGGCGGCCGAAGGAGAGCGCCTTGGCGACGCGATGGTCGCGCGCCACCGGCTCGGTCCGCACGATGGTGATGGCCTTCCAGAGCATCAGCACGATGCTGGGGATGACGAAGCTCCAGATCGGGAAATCGCGGTAGCGGCCGTCGATCGCGATCTGGCGATAGAAGGTGTCGCTAAAGCGGATGACGCCGTCGTACCAGTCGATGCTGATCACGATCAGGTAGAAGATGCAGAGCAGCGTCAGCGCCAGATAGAGCATCTGGGCCAGCAGATCGGCGCGCTGAACGATGCGGTAGCGCGGCAGCTCGCGCCAGGCATGCCACGCCTCGCGCACGCGGGCACCGTAGAGCGACGGGTCGGCCATCCGCCCGGTCAGGCTATCCGAGATGCCGCGCAGCAGCGCGTAGCTGAAGAGCGCCAGCAGGATCGCCCAGAAGGCGACGCCGACCGTGCGCTCGAAGTAGAAGGCCCGGGAATAGTCGGTCCAGATCGCCTGCACGTAGCAGGTCGCCACGAGCTGGGCGAAGAAGGCGAAGATACAGAGCCCCTTCCAGTGCCCGCCCCGGCGCTGGCTCGCGAAGGCGAGCAGCAGCAGCGCGCCCACCATCGTCGAGAGCGTGAACAGGATCGGCCATTGCGGCTCGGCCGACACCGGCTTGCCCAGCTCGAACTTGTCGTGCCGTTGCGCGTCGAGCAGCCCCCAGGCCGCGCCGACCGTGCCTTCCTGGCGCGCCTTCCAATACTGGTCGAAGGCCTCGATGACGTTGTAGTCGAAGCCTTCGCGGGCTGCCGCGTCGCGGAAGACGGAGAAGTACTTCACCTGTTCGACCCGGCCCGGCCGCGCGTCCGCACGCATGCGGCCGTCGCTCGGCCAGCCCGTCTCGCCGATCACGATCTTCTTGCCGGGGAAGCGGGCCTGCACCTTCTTGTAAATGTCGACCAGGTGCTTCTCGATGGTGAGCTTGCCGTCGGGCTCCCTCCGGTCCATCCCGATCGGCTCGTCTTCCCAGTAGGGAAGGATGTGAATGGTGATGAAGTCGACCTCGTCGGCGAGCTGCGGGTTGCGCAGCCAGAACTCCCAGACGTCGGCATAGGTCACCGGCTGCGTCACCCGCTGCTTGACCTGCCGGATGTAGCGGCGGAGCTGGTTGGCGGTCAGGTCCTTGCGCAGCAGGACTTCGTTGCCGACGATCACCCGCTCGATCGTGTCCTTGTACTTGTTGGCATGGTCGATCAGCAGGTTGATCTGCTCGAGGTTTTCCTTCTCGTTGTTGTTCAGCCAGGCGCCGTGCCAGACCTTGAGGCCGTACTTGCCGGCGCGCTGCGGCACCGCCTCGAGGTTCTCGCCGGTCGAATAGGTGCGGACGGCCTTCACCTTGCCCTGCAGCCGCTTGAGATCCTCGTCGATCTGATCGGCAGTCGGAAAGGTGCGCGTCAGCGGGCTCTGGCCCGGCCGGTAGGGCGCAAAGGACACGCTCTGCAGTGGCGCCGTCGTCCAACCGGCGATTTCGACCGGCCGGTTCGGATACCACCACCACAGGAAATTCAACGCCGCGACGCCGGCAAAGGCGAGCAGCGCTACAAGAGCGCGCATGGGAAGGCTTTTAGCAGGATCGCCGCGGGGCCGTGTGGCTTTTCGAGGGCTTGTCCCCAGCAGCTATAAGGCGCCGCGCTGCAGCCCGGCGACGGCCTGTCGAACGACCTGGTGCCCGCGGAACAGCACGGCTTCCTTCCAGTCGTCGGTCTCGGGGTAGAACTGCCGGCGCATGGCGGCCCGCACCGGCCCGGCTTCCTTGCCCAGCGGATCGCCGTACTTGTGAAGCCAGTGGTCGGCGCGGAACGCCTTCTGGCCGCTCTCGCGATCGAAGGTGCCGTATTCGAGGGTGCACATGGTGAGGCGGGTCTGCGGCTCCTTGAGCACGCGATTGAGCCCGTAATGGCCGAGGCCGTCGCGCGCCGCCGACTGCGTCTGGCCGCGCTTGGACTCCGTCACCGACTCGCCCCAGAAGGCGCGGACGCGGCGCGAGCCGCCGCTGTCGATGTCGAAATGCGTGATCGGCTCGCCGTAGCCGTAGGGACCGAGGCCGGTGTGGAAGTCGACAACGGCGACGTCGCTGCGGCTCTTCAGGTACTGGTCGACGATCGCGTGCAGGGTCCGGTTGGACCACGAGGCACCGCCACCGCCGAAGAACATGCCGTCGGGATGGCTGTACTGGCCGCCGGACACGGCGCGGAAGAACTCGAGGTCGCCGACTTTCTTCCGGTACTCCGCCAGCTTCGCATCGGCCGCGCGCCGTCCCGCCTCACTGAAGTCCTGCGGCACCAGCCAGTCGGCGATGTCGAGGTAGCCTTGGTTCACCGGATAGGGCTTCGAGTGATCGACGTAGTTGCGGTTGAGGTCGTTGCCCTCCTCCGTCACGCGCCGCGTCCAGGCGAAGCCGTAGGGATTGATCGCATGGATGAAGAGCGCCGCGGTGTCTTCCGGCAGTCCCGACGCGCCGACGCTCGCGAGCCAGTCGACCTGGAAACCCGAGCCGCAGTAACCCTCGACGCCATGGGTCGAGGAGATCGTGACGACGACCTTCGACGCGTCCTGCGGCCCCAGCCAGGCGAGATCGGTCGAGAGCGCCTCGCCCTTCGGCCCCTTGCCCGGATTGTCGTAGCGGTGCGTCCAGGCATCGGCGAGGCGCGCCGCCGACAGGAACTTGTCGCGCGCTTCGTCATAGCTCGTGGAGAAGGAATGGATGTTCACGCTCAAGTCCTCAACGTGAGGCCGCCATCGACCACAAGCTCGTGGCCGGTGATGAAATCGGCCTCGTCGGACGCGAGCAGCAGGGCGCCGCGGGCGATGTCGATCGGCTGGCCGAGCCGGCGCAGCGCCGCCTTCTTCTCCCAGACCTCCCGGATCTCGGGCTTGTCGAAGTTGCCCTGGGTCATGCCGGTGTAGATTGCGCCGGGGCAGACATAGTTCGCCGTGATGTTGAACTTGCCGAGCTCGAGCGCCAGCGTGCGTGTCAGGCCGCCGACGCCCGCCTTGGAGGCGCAATAGGCCGCGAGCCCGTAGTCGGTGTCGAAGGCCATGACCGAGGCGGTGTTGACGATGCGCGCCCGGCCCTTCTCTTTGGCCCGGCTCTTCAGCGCCGGGATCGCCTCGCGGCAGATCCGGAACATCGCCCGCACGTTCA
>SCVT01000040.1 GCA_004296815.1 Reyranella sp.
TGTCGGAGCTGCGCGCGCCGCCGTCGTCGCCAGCGCCGGCGCCCTCGAACACCCCCGCGCAACAACGGATCGTGCCGACCATGCCGTTCGTCGCGAACTGGCTCGGCCGTTCGACCCTGTCGGTCACGGTGCGGCTCGGCGAGGTCGTGGGTCTCGGCGCCAAAATGCAGAACGCCTCGGTGACACTGACCTCAGGCGAGACGCGCTTCACCTTCCGCGCCGCCGCGACGGTGGGTGGCGGCTCCGCGGGCGTCGACCTCGTCTACGACCCGGCCGGCCGCATCGGCCAGACGACGCTCACCGCGTCGGCCAATCGCGTCTCGCTCGGCGAGCTCTCGACGTTGCTGGGCCTCGACCTCGGTCTGCGCGACGCCGTGGCGGATATCGACCTGCGCCTGCGCGGCGGCGGCCGCACGACACGCGATGCGCTGAATTCCGCGAGTGGCACCGTCGACATCGCGATCGCCAAGGGCGCCTGGCCGCGCGACCAGCTTGCGAACTGGCCGGCCGAGACGCAGCGCCTGCTGGGCGGTAACGACCAGGGCGTGCCGTTCAACTGCATCGCCGGCCGCTTCGACGTGAGCGGCGGCGTGGCCAACCTGCGCCGCCTCGTGATCGACACGCCGCGCGCCGTGCTGGTGGGCGGCGGCTACGTCCAGCTCCGCACCGAAGGTTGGGAGTTCATCGTGGTGCCCGAGGCGCGCGATCCGCAGAACGCCGCGCTCGCCTCTCCGCTGCGTATCAAGGGCGGCGGCGGACGGCCGACCGCGAGTGCGCTCGAGCCCAACATGGCGCGCCTGCTGGTCGGTGCCGGCGTCGTTCCGAGCCTCGTCGCACAGGTCGCGCAGGCAGCGCGACAGGCCGGCGCCAATGCCTGTTCGGCGGTGGCGCCCCGCGTCGAGGCGCTGCGGCCCGGCCTCCGTGCCCAGCTCCCGGTGCCGTCTGCCGCCGACACGCGCCAGCGCGGTGGCCGCCCGGCGGCCCAGACGCCCGGTCCGCAGCGCAGTCGCTGATCCTGCCCGTCCGCGGGCTCTTGTCGCCGGCCCCGCCCGGCGTGTAAGCCCGACGCCACATGAAGCGCTTCTACAAAGAGACGACGGTCGACGAGGGCGAGGGCGGCTTCCGCGTGCTGCTCGACGGCAAGCCGATGCGCACGCCGGCCAAGGCGGTGCTGGTCGTGCCGACACGCGGGCTTGCCGAGGCGGTCGCCGGCGAGTGGAGCGCCGTGCCGGAAAAAGCCGAGATCAAGGTCGGCCACCTCGCGCTGACACGGCTCGCGACCACCGGGCTCGATCGCGTGCCAGGCCAACGCGAGAAGGTCATCGAGGATATCGCCAAGTATGCCGGCTCCGACCTTCTCTGCTATCGCGCCGCCGATCCCGAGAGCCTGGTCGAGCGGCAGCGCACGACGTGGCAGCCGCTGCTCGACTGGGCGGCCGAGCGCTACGGCGCGCGCCTTACGGTCGCTGAGGGCCTGTCGTTCGTCGCCCAGCCGGACGAGGCGGTCGCGAAGCTGCGCGCGGCGGTGGCCGCGCACGGCGATTTCGCCCTGTCGGCGCTCTACAACCTCACGCACATCGCAGGCTCGCTGGTCGTGGCACTCGCCGTCGCGGAACGCCGGCTGACGGCGGAGCAGGCGTTCGCCGCGGCGCAGCTCGACGAGCTCTACCAGGTCGAGCGCTGGGGCGACGATCCGATCGCGCTGGAGCGGCGCACCGGCGTCAGCAACGACATCGAGGCCGGCGCGCGTTTCCTCGCGCTGCTGGAGGACAAGAGACTGTGGGACGGGGGAACGGCATGAGCGCGGGCAGGAAGATGCGCGAGATCCTCGCGAAGAAGGGCCTCGTCGAGGCGATGGCGGCGCACAGTCCGCTGTCGGCCATGCTCGCGGCCGAGGCGGGCTTCGACGCGATCTGGGCGTCGGGCTTCGAGCTGTCGGCGATGTACGGCGTGCCGGACGTCAGCGTGGTGTCGATGACTCAGCATCTCGACATGACGCGCGCCATGGCCGACCGCTCCGGCCTGCCGGTAGTCGCCGACATCGACACGGGCTTCGGCAATGCGATCAACGTGCTGTACGCGGTCGAGCAGTACGAGCGTGCGGGCGTTGCGGCGATCGTCATGGAAGACAAAAGCTTCCCCAAGGTCACCAGCCTGATCGCCGGCGGCCGCCAGGACATGGTCCGCATCGAGGAGTTCCAGGGCAAGATCGAGGCGGCGCGGGCGGCGCGGCGCGATCCCGACCTCGTGGTGGTCGCGCGCACCGAGGCGTTGATCGCGGGCCTCGGCCAGGAGGAGGCACTGAAGCGCGCGCGCGCCTATGAGGCGGCAGGCGCCGACCTGATCCTGGTGCACTCCAAACAGAAGACACCCGACGAGATCGAGGCGTTCATCAAGGCGTGGGACGGCAAGGCACCGATCGCGCTGGTGCCGACCGCCTATCCGCAGATGACGGTGGCGCGGGTTCGCGAGTTGAAGAAGGTCGGCCTGCTGATCTGGGGCAACCACGCCATCCGCGCCTCGGTCGGCGCCATGCGCGCGACCTTCGCGAAAATCCGCAAGGACGGTGGCATCCACGGCGTCGAGGCGAGCATCGCCACGGTCGACGAGGTGTTCGACCTGCAGGGCATGGGCACGGTGAAGGACAACGAGAAGCGATTCCTACGCTAGACGTGCCCCTCGTTATGGCCGAAAACTGATCCGCAAGGGCCGGAGATACAGACAAATGCAGAAGATGCTGGAAGAACTGGAGCGCAGGCGAGCGGCCGCGCGGCTGGGCGGCGGCGAGCGCCGCATCGAGGCGCAGCATGCCAAGGGCAAGCTGACGGCCCGCGAGCGCATCGACGTGCTGCTCGATCCCGGCTCGTTCGAGGAATACGACATGTTCGTCGAGCATCGCTCGATCGATTTCGGCATGGAGAACCAGAAGATCCCGGGCGATGGCGTGGTCACCGGCCACGGCACGATCGACGGCCGGCTGGTCTACGTCTTCAGCCAGGATTTCACCGTATTCGGCGGCGCTCTCTCGGGCATGCACGCGGCCAAGATCTGCAAGGTCATGGACATCGCCATGAGGGTCGGCGCGCCGTTGCTCGGCATCAACGATTCGGGCGGGGCGCGCATCCAGGAGGGTGTCGACTCGCTCGCGGGCTATGCCGACGTCTTCCAGAAGAACGTGCTGGCGTCGGGCGTGATCCCGCAGATCTCCATGGTCATGGGCCCGTGCGCCGGTGGCGCGGTCTATTCGCCGGCCATGACCGACTTCATCTTCATGGTGAAGGACAGTTCCTACATGTTCGTCACCGGTCCCGACGTGGTGAAGACCGTGACGCACGAGACGGTGACCCAGGAGGAGCTGGGCGGCGCGCTCACCCACACGCAGAAGTCGGGCGTCTCCGACCTCGCCTTCGAGAACGACGTCGAGGCACTGCTGCAGCTCCGTCGCTTCATGGGCTTCCTGCCCTCGAACAACCGCGAGAAGGCGCCGGCCCGCGTGACGCACGACCCGGTCGAGAGGGACGACATGTCGCTCGACACGCTGGTGCCGGACAATCCCAACAAGCCCTACGACATCAAGGAGCTGATCCTGAAGGTCGTGGACGAGGGCGATTTCTTCGAGCTCTCGCCCGAATGGGCCGGCAACATCGTCGTGGGATTCGGCCGCATGGCCGGCAAGCCGGTGGGCTTCGTCGCCAACCAGCCGATGGTGCTGGCGGGCTGCCTCGACATCGATTCCAGCCGCAAGGCCGCGCGCTTCGTGCGCTTCTGCGACGCCTTCAACATCCCGATCGTCACCTTCGTCGACGTGCCGGGCTTCCTGCCGGGCACGACGCAGGAGTTCGGCGGCATCATCAAGCACGGCGCCAAGCTGCTCTATGCCTATGCCGAGGCGACGGTGCCGAAGGTCACGGTGATCACGCGCAAAGCCTATGGCGGTGCCTACGACGTCATGGCGTCCAAGCACCTTCGCGGCGACGTGAACTACGCCTGGCCGGGCGCCGAGATCGCGGTGATGGGCGCCAAGGGCGCGGTCGAGATCATCTTCCGCTCCGACATCGGCGACGCCAAGAAGATCGCGGCGCGCACCGAGGAATATCGCGAGAAGTTCGCCAATCCGTTCGTCGCTGCCAACCGCGGCTTCATCGACGACGTGATCATGCCGCACGGTACGCGCCGGCGGATCTGCAAGGCGCTGGCCACGCTCGAGACCAAGAAGCTCGAGAATCCGTGGCGCAAGCACGGCAACGTTCCCCTCTGAGGACGACGCCGTGAGCCTGACGCCGGAGGAGCGGGTGAGAAGGGGCCAGATCGTGCGCAAGCACGTCATGATCGGCCTGCTGACGCTCCTCGTCCTGATCGCCGTCAACGCACTCTTCAGCAGCCGCTACCCGTGGTGGCTGTGGGTGCTCATCGCCTGGATGCCTCTGGTCGCCGGCCACACGGCGTGGGCGATGGGCATGTTCGAACGCAAGAAAGAAGGATCCTGAGCATGGCCGCCAAGAAGAAGGCCGCAGCGAAGAAAACGGCACCCAAGAAGGCGCCGGCGGCGAAGGTCGCTTCGGGCGACAAGCCGCTGTTCGACAAGATCCTGATCGCCAACCGCGGCGAGATCGCCTGCCGCGTGATCCGTTCCTGCAAGCGGCTGGGCATCA
>SCVT01000411.1 GCA_004296815.1 Reyranella sp.
GCTCTTCCGATCTTGGATCGTCAACAAACATGCACCCACAAGGCAGGTCTGGCTGAGTTCGCCCGTTAGCGGGGCTCGTCACTACGCCTTCGACGTGCAATCCGGACAGTGGAAAGACACACGCGGCGGCGATCATCTGCTGGCCGTCCTGGCGTCGGAGCTGGACGTCGCCCTGAGCTGGCAGGCGCCGTGAACCGGTTCGGCGGCCTCGCCCTCCTGGGCCCGTACCTCAGGCCCTATCGCGGCAAGGTCCTGCTCGCGCTGCTGTCACTTTTGGTCGCGGCCGGCACGGTGCTGGCCTTCGGCGCCTGCCTGCGGGCGCTGATCGACCGCGGCTTCGCGCAGGGCCGGCCGGACATTCTCAACTACGCGCTGGCCTCGCTGCTGGCCGTGGCCTTCGTCCTGGCGATCGCCTCGGGCGCGCGCTTCTACCTGGTCTCGTGGCTCGGAGAGCGGGTGGTGGGCGACCTGCGGCGCGACCTCTTCGCCCATGTCGTCCGGCTGGGCCCCGCCTGGTTCGAGATCAAGCGCTCGGGCGACGTGATGAGCCGGATCTCCACGGACGCCCAGCTCATCGAGCAGGTAATCGGCTCCTCGGCCTCGGTGGCGCTGCGCAACACGCTGATGTGCGTGGGCGGCGTGATCATGCTGGTGATCACCAACCCCAAGCTCGCGTTCTGGACCCTGGCCGTCGTGCCGCTGACGGTCGTGCCGATCATCGTGTTCGGCCGTCAGGTCAAGGCGCTGTCGCGCGAGGCGCAGGCGCGCATGGGCGACATGGTGTCGGAGGGCGCCGAGACGCTCGACGGTGTGCGCACGGTGCAGGCCTTCGCCCAGGAGGACCGGGCGGCGACGCGCTTCGCCGGCGCCACGGAGCAGGCGTTCCTGGCGGCGGCCCGGCGCATCTCGCGGCGCGCGATCATGACCACGCTGGTGATCTTCATCGTCTTCGCCGCCGTGGGCTTCCTGCTGTGGATGGGCGGCCACGACGTGCTGACCGGCCGCATCAGCGCCGGCGACCTCTCGGCCTTCGTCTTCTACGCCGTGCTGGTCGCGAGCTCGGGCGGCGCCATCAGCGAGACGATCGGCGACCTGCAGAGGGCCGCGGGCGCCGCCGAGCGCCTGGCCGAGCTGCGGGCCGAGCCGCCGTCCATCGCCGAGCCCGCCCATCCGAAGCCGCTGCCGGTTCCGGTTCGCGGCGCGGTCTCGTTCGACGGCGTGTCGTTCCGCTATCCCACGCGTCCCGACTCGCTGGCGCTCGACGGCTTCGATTTCAGCGCCGCGCCCGGCGAGACGGTGGCGATCGTGGGCCCCTCGGGCGCCGGCAAGACGACGGTCTTCAACCTGCTGCTGCGCTTCTACGATCCCGAGAAGGGTGCGGTCCGGCTGGACGGCATCGACATCCGTGAGCTCAAGCTCGTTGACCTGCGCCGCGCCCTGGCCACCGTGCCGCAGGAGCCGGTGCTGTTCAGCGCATCGGTGGCCGAGAACATCCGCTACGGCCGGCCGGATGCCAGCGACGCCGAGGTGAGGGCGGCGGCCGAGGCTGCCTCGGCGCTGGGCTTCATCGAGGCGCTGCCCCAGGGCTTCGCGACCGACCTCGGCGCCCGCGGCGTGCGGCTGTCGGGCGGCCAGCGGCAGCGCATCGCCATCGCCCGCGCGCTGCTCTGCGACCCGGCGGTCCTGCTGCTCGACGAGGCGACCAGCGCGCTCGACGCCGAGAGCGAGCAGGCGGTCCAGCAGGCGCTCGACCGGCTGATGCACAAGCGCACCACCCTGGTCATCGCCCATCGGCTGGCGACCGTTCAGAAGGCCGACCGGATCGTGGTCGTGGACCACGGGCGGGTGGTCGATGTCGGCACCCACGCCGACCTGGCCCGCCGCGGCGGGCTCTATGCGCGGCTGGCCGAGCTGCAGTTCAACCTGTCCGCCGCCGCGAGCTAATCCGATACTTTAAGTATTGGAGAAATTCCCTTGTTTTTCAGGGAAGTGGGCCGTATTGTTCAGCCATATTTCGAGCATATTTCCCGATCGGCCAGGGTTTCCCCATGTTCATCCAGGTTCACTCCCAGCAGCATGCATCGCCGCGCGAAGCGATGAGCCGTCTCGCCGAATGGTGGCCGGCCGCCCTGATCGGCATCGTGGCGCTCCTG
>SCVT01000412.1 GCA_004296815.1 Reyranella sp.
GGCTGTGTGGCGAACTCGCCGACAGTCTCGCCGTCGACATTCACGTCGAGGGCAGCGAAGCGAGCGTTCCGACCAAGCAAATGCTGGCAATCGGCCTGATCGTGAACGAGCTCGCGACCAACGCGAAGAAGCATGGGGCCGGACCGATTAAAATCACCTTCAGGCCGGGCCCGGCAGGCTGCGAGCTTTCCGTGCTCGACGAGGGCGAGGGCCTGCCGGAAGGCTTCACAGCGGACCAACACAAAGGCAGTGGTCTCGGCATCAAGGTGGTGACGGCCCTGGTGAGCCAACTCGAGGGGCAGCTTTCCGCCGGGTCCAATCCCACCGGCCACGGCGCCTGCTTCACCGTCACCTTCCCGGGCGAAGCAACGGAGGCCGATACGCCGGCCCGCGACATCAAGGTAAAGACCCGTTCAGCCGTGCCACTGGAGTGACACATCCGCCGTGACATAATCGGCGCATGGCTCTTCCGTTCTCCAATACCGTCGACCGCACGCTGGAACGCCTGCGGACCGCCTTCATCGACACCGCCCGCGGCGCCCGCGAGGTGGTGGGCGCCCCGCTTCGCCCCGACCTACCCGACGACGACGTCCCGCGACTGAAAAGCCGCATCGATGCCTGTCTGGCGGGCAAGGGCGGCGAGACGGCAAGGCGAGGCCGCGCCGCCGACCTCGGCCAGGCTTACCTCTCGCTCTCACCCGCCGGCCGGAAGAAATTCCTGCTGACGCTGGCGCACGACTACGGCCTGCCACGCGAGGCCGCGATGGCCGCCGTCGATCGCTGGCGTGCCTCCAAGGAGCCGGCACGGGCGCTCCGCCGGGCGCTGGAGCCGCCGGCGGTGCGGCTGTTGCGCGAGTTCGTGGGCGTGCCGCAGGGCGTGAAGTTCGTGGTCGATCTCCGCGCCGAGCTGCTGACGCTGGGTCGCAGTGACGCCGCGGCGCGTGCACTGAGCGAGGATCTCAGGCCCCTGCTCGGCGCCTGGTTCGACGTCGGCTTCCTCGACCTGGTGCGCATCGACTGGCAATCGCCTGCATCGCTCCTGGAAAAGCTCGTGGCTTACGAGGCCGTCCATGCCATCCGTTCATGGCGCGACATCAAGAACCGACTCGATTCGGACCGCCGCTGCTTTGCCTTCTTCCACCCACGTATGCCCGACGAGCCGCTGATCTTCGTCGAGGTCGCCCTGGTGGCGGGCCTCGCCGACAACGTGCAGCGCCTACTCGACGCCCGCGCGGAGACGAGCGATCCGGGCGAGGCCAACACCGCGATCTTCTATTCCATCTCCAACTGCCAGCAGGGCTTGGCCGGCATCAGCTTCGGCAACTTCCTGATCAAGCGCGTGGCCGACCAGCTTGCGGGCGAACTGCCGAGGATCAAGGAGTTCGCGACGCTGTCACCCATTCCCAGCCTGCGCCAGCATATCGACGGCCAGTTGAAGAACGAGGGCGACGATGCCCTGACCCCATCCGAGACCGCCTCCCTGGTACCGGTGATCGGCGACGCCCGGGGCGCCGCGGCGGTGCGCAAGCTGCTCGATCGACCAACCTGGTGGGAGGTGCCGGCAATCAACAAGGCGCTCCGGCCCATCCTGTCGCGGCTGGCGGCACAGTATCTCACGACGGCCGACGACAAAGGCCGCGCGCTCGACCGTGTGGCGCATTTCCATCTCGGCAACGGCGCCATCGTCGAACGGCTGAACTGGCTGGCCGACACCAGCGCCAACGGCTTCAAGCAGTCCTACGCCATGATGGTGAACTACCGCTACAAGCTCGCTGACGTCGACGCCAACCACGAGGCCTATTCGAGCGGCCGTATCGTCGCCAGCCGCGAGGTTCGGGCGCTGGCGAAGGGGTAGCGGCGGCTTCTACTTGTTCAGGTAGTTGAGCTTCAGCCCTGGCCGCGGCCATTCGAAGCTCACCAGCTTGCCGGTCAAGGAGAGCGTGGCAAAGGCGGTGCGGAGATCCTTGCCGCCGAAGCAGACGTTGGTGACCATCGGGTCGGGCAGCTTGTACTGCGTCACCGACGAGCCGTCGGGCGAGATGTCGCTGACGGCGCCGGTGATCAGCGTGGCGACGCAGATATGACCGGCCGAATCGACGGCAAGAGAATCGAACATCTGGTAGCCGCCCAGCCCCGCGATCACGCGACCCTTCTCGCCGCGGTAGGGCCCATTGGCATCCTTGATGACTCCGGGCGCCGAAAGCTCGAAGGCCCAGCAGCGCGCGGTCGGCGTCTCCACGACATAGAGCGTCTTCTCATCCGGTGAGAGGCCGCAGCCGTTGGGGCGCTCGAGCGGGAAGACCTTCTGTTCGATCTTCGAACCATCCGCCTTGGCGTAGTAAACGGCGCCGCGATCGCTGTCGTGCTCGCGCGTCTTGCCGAGGTCGGTGAACCAGAAGCCGCCGGCGTTGTCGAAGACGATGTCGTTGGGGCCGTTCAGCTTGCGGCCATCACACGAATCATAAAGCGTCTCGACCTTGCCGGTCTCGGGATCGACGGTCTGGATCGAGCCGCCCTTGTAGGAGGCAGGCTGGGTACCAGGGAATAGCCGGCCGTCGGGCCGCTTGATCCAGTTGAAGCCGCCATTGTTGCAGACATAGATCTTGCCCTTGGGGCCGATCGCGGCGCCATTGGGGCCGCCCGGCATCTTGGCCACTATGTGTTGCTTGCCGTCGGGCATGACGCGGGTCAGCGTCTCGCGCGCGATCTCGACCAGGATCACCGAACCGTCGGGCATCGCGATCGGGCCTTCGGGAAACTGCAGGCCCGAGGTGATTTCCTTGTGCGGCGTCGTCATGGTCATTTCCCCTATTTTCCCTTGAAGTCCGGCTTGCGCTTGGCGAGGAAGGCGGCGACGCCCTCCTTGAAGTCGTAGCTGCGGCCCAGCTCGCGCTGGTAGTCTCGCTCGACATCGAGTTGTGCCGAGAGGTCGTTGGCGCTCGACTGGGCGAGCGCGCCCTTGATGCGCGCCAGCGCCATCGTCGGCCCGTCGGCGAGCTTGCGTGCGATTTCCGTGGCGGTCGCCATCAGGGCGGCATCGTCGACGACGTCCCAGATCAGGCCCCATTCCTTGGCCTTGTCGGCCGGGATCTGCGGCGCCAGCATGGCGAGCGCCCGCGCGCGCTGGTCGCCCACCAGGCGCGGCAGGAACCAGGTGCTGCCGCCGTCGGGCAGCAGGCCGATGCGGGCGAAGGCTTGTAAGAACGAGGCCGATTTGCCGGCGATGGCGATGTCGGAAGCGAGGGCGAAGCTCATGCCGACGCCCGCCGCCACGCCGTTCACCGCCGCCACGATGGGCTTGGGGATCGTGCGCATGAGGCGGATCACGGGATTGAAGTACTTGTCGAGCGCGGCGCCGGAATCGGCGGTTGCGCTCGCCTCGCGGTCGGGATCGGCCAAGTCGGCGCCGGCGCAGAAGCCACGGCCCGCGCCGGTGATCAGCACGGCGCGCACCGAGGTGTCGGCCGCCAGCTCCTCCCAGCAGGTTTTTATCTCGGCGATCATCTTGCGCGAGACGGCGTTGAGGCGATCGGGCGCGTT
>SCVT01000413.1 GCA_004296815.1 Reyranella sp.
GGCGACGGTGATCCACTCACGGCTGAGCTCGAGCGGGATCGCGGCGCCGATAAAGAAGGCCACGCCCGCCGCCAGGAAGCCCAGCGCCTCGGTGGCGCCCGGCATGGTCTCGCGCCAGCGCACGAGGCGCTCGGCGCCCACGAGGAACGGCACGGCGAGACCGACGCTGATCAGGCCCCACGGCGTGCCGCCCGCCGAACCGCGCAGCACGTACCAGGCGAACAGGAAGTGCGAGAGCGCGGCGGCCACCGACAACGCCGCCCAGTAGCCGGGACGGGCTGCGTTCCACAGCAGCGCGAAGGCGCCGGAGGCATAGAGCGCGCCGAACGACACCGCCATCCAGCCGAATCGCGTCTCGTTCCAGTCGGCCGGAATGTCGCGCGCCACCAGCCACCAGAGGCCGAGCGTACCGAACGAGAACAGCGGCGCCAGAGAGGCGGCATACTGGAAGCGCGGCGTCCAGCGGCCGAAGGCGAAGACGCCGATACCGTAGAGCGCCAGCGCGCCCCATCCCGCCGTCTGCTTGCCGCCGTCCTGGACGATGACGAGCGCCAGAAGCCCACCGGTGACGGCAAGCGATGCCCAGACCAGCGCAACGACATCCTGCGGCGGGTTCTCGCTCTCCTGCATGCGCCGCCACGTCGCCCACACAAAGAGCCCCGCCACGCCCACCAGGAACAGCCCGACCCAGTGCAACTCCGGCGCATCGGGATCGGCCAGCATCCAGATCACCGTCCAGAGCGCCGAGCCCGCGAGCACGCCCCAGCCCAGCACCCACCAGCCGCGCTGGCGGATGACGAACAGCGTGCCGGCTGCGATGGCGAACAGATAGCCAAACAGGACGGGCGTGTTGGGCTGCTCGCTGCCGATGATCGCGGGGCTCAGGAACCCGCCCACGAAGGCCAGGGCGGCGACGAAGATGCCGTGACGCAGCGAGAGCGTGATCGCGAAGGCGGTCAATGCCGCCGCGCCGCCGCCGGCTGCGACCTTGGAGATCATGCCGTAGAGCGCGACCGCCGAGAGCAGCGCCCCGTAGAGCGCCGCGACACCTGCGGCGGCCAGCGCCTGCGAGACGCGATCATCGCGCGTGCGCATGCGCTCGGCGCCGCCGATCAGCGCGAAGCCGAACAGCGCGGCGAGGAGCACGCGGACCTGGGGCGAGAGGTAGCCCTCCTCGATCGAGTAGCGGACCAGGAAGATCGCCGCGAGGGCCAAGGTGATGGCGCCGACCCACACGAAGGCGCGCGCGCCCAGCCGCTGCTCCCAGCCGGCCTTTACGGGCTCGATGACCGGCACGGGCGGCGCCGGCGGCTCAGCACCGATGACGACCGCCGCTTCGGGCTCGGGTTCGAACGGCGGCGCCGGTGGCGGCGCGACGATCTCGACCGGCGGCGCCTCGACCATCGGCGGCGGCAGGACCGGCGCCGCAGCCGGAACGCCCTCGGCGAGCTGCCGGCGGATCGCGGCCAGCTCGTCCGCCAGGCGCTCGTTCTGCTGGCGCAGCCCCGAGGTCCGCACCAGCGCCCAGATGGCGATCAGCGGCGTGCCGAGCGCCCAGGCGATCCCGATCAGGATGAAGAAGACTTCTTCCACGCCGCCCCCGGATCGCCTCGTCGCTCTGTCGCTACTCCGCCGCGACCCGCGCCGGCTGCGCCGCGAACGCGGCGCGGTTGTCCTTGGCGACGATGCCGCGCTTCACCACCATTCGATGGTTCTCCTTGCGGGCGGCGCGCTTGA
>SCVT01000414.1 GCA_004296815.1 Reyranella sp.
TCCATTCCTGACGCTCGGGCTTGCCGAACAGCGCTGTCTCCCGCACCGCCAGCACCAGGCACTCGCCATCCTCAATCATTCGTTCCCAGGCTGCGCCGTCTTCTTCGTAGTCCACCATGTGGAAGCCGGCCGCTTCGATCAGGCTGCGGCACTGGGCGCGATCGGCGTCGGTGACGTCGGGGGCTTCAGGCAGGCGAGACATCGTGGTCCTTTCATTTCCAGCCGGCCGCCGATCGACCTCGCAAGCCGGCCCGCGCCCGAAGGGAATCCGACGCGAGCCGACCGCGAGTTGGTTAGACCGCCAGCGCAATGCGGCGGTCGAGCCTCCCTAAGCAACCAACCGGCCGCCTGTCTGGGCCATCGGCGGCGCCTGTGCATTGACTGCGGCCGCCAAACTCTTGACCCTCGCCGTCACGCCAACTCGTGGAAGCGCCGCATGCCGGTTCTGATGATCGAGGCCCGTTGGGCGACCTACATCGCCGCCGACCTGCGTCGGGCGGGGCATGCACTCGATGGCCCCCTGAAGGAGGTCGGCCTGTCGCGGACCGACATCGCCAGTCCCGATGGCCGCATCTCCTACGCCTCCTACATGGGCCTGATCGAGCGAGCGGCGCTGTTGCTGGGCGAGCCGGGATACGGCCTGAAGCTCGGGTCCTCGCACGACGTGCGCGACAGCGGCCTGGTCGGCTTCATCGCGCTCAATTCGCCAACGCTCGGCGACGCGCTGGCCAACGTCGAGCGCTACATCAGCGTCACCAACGAGGGCCTCGACGTGGTCTTCGAGTCATTAGGATCAGGTGGTGGCGTCCTGCGCTTTCGCGAGGCCGATACGCCGCTGCGCGGTCTGCGCCATCACGCCGAGCAGTCCGTAGCCCTGCTGGTGAAGGGCGCGCACGAAATGACGCGACGGCGTGCAAATCCTATTCGTGTCGAGTTCACGCATGCCCGGCCCAATGCGCGCATCGACTACCGGGGCATCTTGGGCTGTCCAGTGCGGTTCCAGGCCGAATGGGATTCCGTGATCTATTCGCAGGAGAGCCTACGGCTGCCTGTGATGGGTGCCGACAACAAGCTTCTGCAAATATTGGAGGCCGCCTGCCGCCGTATCATCGGCCGACGCCCTTCCAAGGAAGACCTCGTGCACTCGGTGCGCGAGTACGTGGTGGCGCGACTGGCCAAGGGTGCGCCTTCGTTCGATGATCTGGCCCGCCACTTCAGCATGAGCAGCAAAACCCTCGAGCGCCGGCTCGGGGAGCGCAACGCGCGCTACCGCGAGCTGGTCGACCGCATACGCAGCGATCTTGCCAAGCACTATCTGGCAAACACCGATCTGCGACTCCACCAGATCGCCTTTGCGCTCGGCTATTCGGAACCGGCCCCATTGGTGCGAGCCTTCAAGCGATGGACTGACGTGACGCCCATGCAATATCGGCAAAAGCATCAGTAGAGCAGCATGCTTTGGCCAGACAACAGGCCTTCGCATCGATCTAAGCGAGCTTGAGAGTGGGAAGCTCCGGCTTGTCCTGGAGGTCGCGGCGTTAAAGACCCGGACGAAGGCAGGCCTCGGGACCGCAATCAACCCCCACTTGTTCCGAGATTGCGCAGCTACATCCTTCGCGACCGACGACCCGGAGCACGTCCGCTGCATCGCCCCCTTCTCGGTCACAGGGGACCGTCAAAGTCGTACCCCGAAGTTCTCTCTTTTGTTCGAGAGTGGCGTCCCCGAGAGGATTCGAACCTCCGACCTCCGGTTTAGGAAACCGCTGCTCTATCCGGCTGAGCTACGGGGACGTGGCGGCTTCTTAGCCCATCGCCCGTTTTGTTGCCAGCCAGCGGGGCGCGTACTACCGTCGCCTGCACAAGCGGCAATCCAGGGCGGTGCGATGATCCGGTGCGTGCGGATTTGGACGGGGGCGGACCAGAATTCGCACTTCGAGGACGGTTGGATCGACATCGAACCGGGCGCTCACGGTGACCTGATCAGCGGCAAGAGCGGCGCCGTCAGCGCCCAGTTCCAGGAGACCAGGGCCGGCGGCACGCTCGCCTGGCACACCGCACCGGTGCGCCAGCTCGTGGTGACCTTGAGCGGCACACTCGACTTCCAGACGCGCGGCGGCGAGCACTTCGTCATCGCCCCTGGCGACATTCTCCTCGCCGAGGACACGGCGGGTGGCGGCCATACCTGGCGACTGGTCGACGATCAGCCGTGGCGACGGCTCTACGTCGTGCTCGCCAAGGACGCGACGGTTCCCTTCAAGCGCGCGGGTGCTCCATGACAGACAACCAACCGCAGGACGCCGACGTCGTCCTGGTCGGCGCCGGCATCATGAGCATGACGCTGGCGACCTTCCTCAAGGAGCTGCAGCCCCATCTCAAGGTCGAGATCGTCGAGCGCCTGGAGGGCGAGGCGCAGGAGAGCTCGGGCGCCTGGAACAATGCCGGCACCGGCCATGCCGCGAACTGCGAGCTCAACTACACGCCGCAGCGGCCCGACGGCAGCGTCGATATTTCCAAGGCGCTCGAGGTCAACGTCGAGTTCGACATGTCGCGGCAGTTCTGGTCGTACCTGATCAAGAAGGGCGCGATCGACCTGCCGGACGCCTTCATCCATCCCGTGCCGCACATGAGCTTCGTGATCGGCGCCGATCGCGCCGCCTTCCTGAAGAAGCGCCACGCTGCGATGAGCGCCCATCACTGCTACCGCGGCATGGAGTATTCCGAGGATCACAAGCAGATCGCCGAGTGGGCGCCGCTGATCATGGAGGGCCGCGATCCCAAGCAGCATGTCGCCGCCACCCGCATGGTGACGGGCGCCGACGTCAACTACGGCGCGCTGACGAGCCTGCTGCTGAAGTATCTCCGGCGCCAGGAAGGATTCGCCATCCATTTCTCGCACGCCGTCACCGACCTGCACCGCAGGCCCGACGGCGGCTGGCGCCTCGACGTCAAGGACGAGAAGACCGGCACGAAGAAGTCGATCGGCGCCAAATACGTCTTCCTCGGCGCCGGCGGCGCGGCGCTCACGCTGCTGCAGAAGTCGGGCATTCCCGAAGCCAAGGGCTTCGCGGGTTTCCCGGTGAGCGGCATCTGGCTGCGCTGCGGCAAGGCCGAGGTCGCGGAGCGCCATCTCGCCAAGGTCTACGGCATGGCGGCGACCGGCTCGCCGCCGATGTCGGTGCCGCATCTCGACACGCGCTATGTCGACGGCAAGCGCTGGCTGCTGTTCGGCCCCTATGCCGGCTTCTCGACCAAGTTCCTGAAGCACGGTTCGCTGTTCGACCTGCCGATGTCGGTACGGCCGGACAACATCCTGCCGCTGCTCGCGGTCGGCCGGGACAATTTCCCGCTCGAGGAATACCTGGTGGGCCAGGTCCTGCAGAGCAACAACCACCGCTTCAAGGCGCTGCTCGATTTCTATCCCAACCTGGACAAGAAGGACTGGGAGTTCGACGTCGCGGGCCAGCGCGTCCAGATCATCCGCAAGGACAATGCCCATACCGGCAAGCTCGAGTTCGGCACCGAGATCGTGCACTCGGCCGACTCCTCCCTCGTGGCGCTGCTCGGCGCCTCGCCCGGCGCCTCGACCGCCGTCTGGATCATGGTGCACATGCTGGAGAACTGCTTCCACGAGCAGCTCGTCGGCCACTGGGTGCCCAAGCTGAAGGAGATGATCCCCTCCTACGACCAGGACCTGAAGACCGACGCCGCACTGGTCGAGCGCGTGCGCAGGGAGACGGCCGAAGTACTGGGGCTGCGCACGGTCTGATGGGCTCGCGCGCCGACCTCGACCGCGCGCTCGATGTCCTGCTGCGCTTCGGCGCGGCCATGATGCATGCCGGCGATACCGCCTTCAGGGTGCGCGATTCCATGCGCCGCCTGGCCCATGCACTCGGCATCGAGCGTCTAGAGGTCGAGCTGTCGACCGGCGGCCTGACCGCGACGGCGTGGAGAGAAGGCGAGGCCGCGACACTGGCACGCGAGATCGGCCCGCCCGGCGTCGATTCCTCGAGGATCGCCGCGCTGGAATCACTGTCGCTCGGCGCCGCACCCGGCCTCGCCACGGCGACGCTGGAGGCCGAGCTCGACCGGATCGAGAAGGCGCCCCCGTTGCACGGGCTGCTGCCGATTGCGCTGTCGATGGCGGTGGCCTCGATGGCCTTCTCCTACCTCAACGGCGGCGACCTGCTGGCGACCGGTGCGGCGGCGGTCAGCGGCGGCATCGGCCAGGCGGCCCGGACCCTGCTGTCGCGCCAGGGCTTCAACCAGTTCGCCATGACCGCGCTGTGCGCTGTGCTGGCGTCCGGCCTCTACTGTCTGATCGTGATCGGCTTCGGCGTGCATACTTTCGCCTTCGCACACGCCATCGGCTTCATCTCGTCCGTGCTGTTCCTGGTGCCGGGCTTCCCCCTGGTCGCCGGGCTGCTCGACCTGACGCAGCACCAGACCAGGGCCGGCATCACGCGCCTGTTCTACGGCGTGCTGCTGACGCTGAGTGCCGCCTGCGGCATGTCGGTGGTGGCGATGCTGGCCGGCCTCGCGCCGGCGCCGCCCGCGCCGCCGCCCGGCGCGATCGAGCCGGTTGCCATGCTGGGACGGGCGCTCGCCTGCTTCGCCGGCGGCTACGGTTACGGCATCCTGTTCAACAACCCGCACCGCACGGTCCTCGCGGTGGCGCTGCTGTCGATGGTCGGCAACGAAGTCCGGCTCGGCCTGCACGATCTCGGTCTTGCCCTGCCACAGGCGACGTTCTTCGGCGCACTGGCCGTCGGGCTCGGCGCCTCGCTGGTGCGCGGCAGCCTGCACGCGCCGCGCATCGCGCTGACGGTGCCGAGCATCATCATGATGACGCCTGGCCTGTTCGCCTTCCAGACGATCGTGTTCCTGAACCAGGGCAAGGCGCTGTCGGCGATCGAGGCCGCTGCGACCTGCGGCTTCGCGGTCGGCGGCATGGCGATGGGCCTGGTCGCCGCCCGCTTCCTCACCGAGCGGCAGTGGCGCTACGAGCGCTGACGCCTAGAAGGTGACCTTGGCCTGAAGGCCGAGGACCAGCGCGTTGCCGATGCTCGACAGCCCGTTGGGCTGGATGACGTATTGGACGTTCGGCATGAGCGACAGCCATGGCATGGGCTGCGCCCGGTAGTTCACCTCGATGGTCGTCTCGGACGACTGCACCGGCGTCGATCCCGGCGCGACCGCGTTCGCCTGGTTCTGGGCGGCGATCTGCGCGCTGCTGATCCAGCTGCTGTTCACCGCGATCCCGATCGAGTCGTGGTCGCGGCCCTCGAAGGTGCCCTTCTTTACCACCCCGACCTGCCAATAGGTCTGCAGCAGGGCCGTCGCCGGTCCCGCGTAGCCGACAACGGCGAAAGCCCAGAGGGAACGCTTGGAGTCCGGCGATGGGCGATGGAGCATCTGGTCGCCCTGCAGCCAGAAGCCCCACCGGCCGACAGCCATGGAAGGCGGTGCGCCGACGGGAGAGCCGAGATACGGCGCCGCCGAGGTGTCGTAGTAGCCGCCCAGCCGGTAACGGCCGGGCAGTTGCGCCGGCCCGACACGCGGCTGCCACCCGAGTTCAGCAGGCACCACGACACCTGTGGCACCCGACGTACCGAGCTTGAAGCCGTTCTCCGGCAGGGAGAGCGTCGGGTTCACCTCGTAGACTCCCGACTGAAAATAGAAGTCCTCGACCGGGCGCACTTTCAACCGGCCTCCCCAGCTTCCGGTCGGGAAGATCGTGAAGCCGCTGTTGATGACCGTCGCGATCTGGCCGCACAGCCCGTTGTTCTGGAAGTAGCAATAGAGCGGCGACGACGCGAAATCGTCGGAGGCATGGATCCACCCGATCCGCGACTCGAGCAGGCCGCCCAGCATCGACTGCGTGTAGGCAAGCTCCGCGAGACGCACGTTCTGGCCGCTGCCGAATATCTCCTGCACCGAGATGATGTTCCCGATGAAGCTCTGGCTGAGGCTGTAGCCGGTGCGCTCCGTGAAGGTCACGTGCAGGCCGCCACCGGCGAGGCCGACCAGCTTGCCGAGGTCGAGATCGGCGCCGACATCGACCTGGTGGGAATAGGCCGCGCCCTGCGCCAACCCGCCCGACGGATTGGCAGCGAATTCAGCAATGTAGTGTCCGCGCAGAGTAACACCCTTCGCGATGAGGTCGTCGCGCACGCCGCCCCAGTTGCCGGTCAGGGTCTTGCGTCTGAAGTCGTCCCGCCATGCCTCGGGTTCGTCCGGCGGGCCGCGCTGCGCCTCGGCCTGCTGCACCGCCAGTAGCGATAAAAGGCAGGCCGCGACCGCGGCGCGACGGCCGGGCACGCCGACGGTCTCTAATCCTTCGCCACGTACGGGTGGACCATCTTCGACGGGTCGACGACGCGGTCGAACTCGGCCTCGCTGACATAGCCCAGTTTCAGAGCGGCCTGCTTCAGGGTCAGGTCGTGGTCCGTCGCATAGTGCGCGATCTTCGAGGCCTTGTCGTAGCCGATCACCGGCGCCAGCGCCGTCACCAGCATCAGCGAGCGGTCGACATACTCCTTGATCTTCTTGAGGTTGGGCTCGGTGCCTTCCACCAGGAACTTGCGGAAGTTGGCGCAGCCGTCGGTCATCAGGGTGATCGAGTGCGTGATGTTGTAGATCATCACCGGCTTGTAGACGTTCATCTCCAGGTAACCGCTGGCGCCGCCGAAGCCCACCGCAACGTCGTTGGCCATGACCTGCACGGCGATCATGGTCAGCGCCTCGCACTGCGTCGGGTTGACCTTGCCCGGCATGATCGACGAGCCGGGCTCGTTCTCGGGGATGTGCAGTTCGGCGAAGCCGGCGCGCGGGCCGCATGACATCAGGCGGATATCGTTGGCGATCTTGTAGAGCGAGACGGCCAGCGTCCGGAACGAGCCGGAGAGCTGGACCAGCGCATCGTGCGCACCCTGCACCGTGAACTTGTTGGCCGCGGTGACGAAGGGGAGCTTGGTGAGCTTGGCGATCTCGGCGGCAGCCGCCTCGGCGAAGCCCGGGGCGGCGTTGATGCCGGTGCCGACCGCGGTGCCGCCCAGCGCCAAGTGATAGACATCCTTCAGCGCATCCTCGATGCGGCCGATATTGTCGGCAAGCATGCCGGCGTAGCCCGACCATTCCTGGCCGAGCGTGATCGGCGTCGCATCCTGCATGTGGGTGCGGCCGATCTTGACGATGCTCTCCCACGCCTTGGCCTTGGCGTCGATCGCGTCATGCAGCGCCTTCAGCGATGGCAGCAGCCGCTCCTTCGTGTTCACGGCGGCCGCGATGTACATGGTCGACGGGAACGAGTCGTTCGAGGATTGCGACATGTTCACGTGGTCGTTGGGATGGACCGGCTTCTTGGAGCCGACCGGCGTCCCCGCGATCTGGCAGCAGCGGTTGGAGATCACCTCGTTCACGTTCATGTTGAACTGCGTGCCGCTGCCGGTCATCCAGACGTGCAGCGGGAACATGTCGTGATGCTGGCCGGCCAGGATCTCGTCGCAGACCTGGACGATCAGCTTGTGCGCCGTGTCGTCCAGCCGCTTGCCGTCGTGGTTGGCGTTGGCGCAGGCCTTCTTCAGCGTCGCGTAGGCCGTGATCATCTCGCGCGGCATCAGGTCCTTGCCGATGCTGAAATGCTCGAGCGACCGCTGGGTCTGGGCGCCCCAGAGCTTGTCGGCCGGCACGCTGACCTCGCCGAGACTGTCGGTTTCCTTGCGAACGTCTGCCACGTGCCACCTCTCGGTTGAGGCCGGAACGTTAGCGCACCGCGGCCGGCGCGTCAGTCGTCCGATGCCCGCGACCGCCGCAGGGACTTGAGTGTGCCGTGACGCTTCTTGTCGTCGACGCGACGGCGCTTGGCTGCCTTGCTGACCTTGGTCTTCTTGCGCGGCACCGGTGGACGGGCGGCCTCTCGGACCAGCTCGACCAGCCGGGCCAGCGCCTCCTCGCGGTTGCGGAGCTGGCTCCGCTGGCCTTGAGCCACCAGCACCAGCACGCCGTCGCGCGTCAGGCGGCGGCCAGCCAGCCGCTCGAGCCGCTGCTTCACCGCGTCGGGTAGTGACGGCGACTGGCGAACGTCGAAGCGGAGCTGCACAGCCGTGGAGGTCGTGTTGACGTGCTGCCCACCCGGGCCGGCGGCGCGCACGAAGGTTTCCTGAATTTCATCCGGGTCGAGCGTCAGCGAGCCGGTGATCCAGATCGGCGCCGCTCGGGCGATCGTCATTCCTTGCCGCCGGCGCGGCGCAGCACGGCCTCGACCGAGTTCCGGTTGCTCTGCTTGGCGTAGGTGAGTGCGGTCCGGCCGGTGAAGTCGCGCGCGTTGGGATCGGCCTTCTTCTCGAGCAGCAGGCGCGCGATCTCGGCATTGCCCCGGCCGGCCGCGATCATCAGGGCGGTCTGGCCCTGCCGGCCCTGCGGACGCGTGGCGGCATTGCGCCGAAGCAGGATCTCGACGATGTCGACGTCGTTCTTCTCCGCTGCCCGCATCAGCGCGGTGTAGCCCTCGCGATCGATCGCATCGATCACCGCGCCACCCTTGAGCAGGACATCGACGACCGGAATATGCCCGGACTGCACCGCGATGATCAGCAGCGGCGTGCCGTTGTTGGCCGTCTGGTTCGGGTTCTCATTCTTCAGCAGCGCCTGGCGCACTTTCTCGTCGTCACCTTCGAGAACGGCCTTCACGATGGGCTTCTGGCCGAAAAGGTCCGAGCCTTGGGCGAACGCTGCGCCGGCAGGCGAGGCCGCGAGAAGAGCGACGAGCGTTCGACGAAGCATGCCTACCTCCTTGTTTCCTGATAGCGCACCTCGATGCGATCCCAGATCTGCGCCTCGAGCGACACGCCGTCGAAGCGGTTGATCTGCTGCAGGCCGGTCGGCGAGGTAACGTTGATCTCGGTGAGGTAGTTGCCGATCACGTCGATGCCGACGAAGAGCAGGCCGCGCTTGGCGAGCTCGGGCCCGATCGTCTCGCAGAGCTCGACGTCGCGCTTGGTGAGCGCGGCCTTCACCGCCTTGCCGCCGACATGCATGTTGGAGCGCGCCTCGCCCTCGGCCGGCACGCGGTCGATGGCGCCGACCGCCTTGCCGTCGATCAGGATGATGCGCTTGTCGCCCTTGCGCACCTCGGGAAGGTAGCGCTGGGCGATCACCGGCTCGCGGCTGCGCTGCGAGAACATTTCCAGCAGGGAATTGAAGTTCTCGTCGTCGGGCCGCACCCGGAACACGCCGGCGCCGCCATTGCCAAACAGCGGCTTCAGGATGATGTCCTTGTGCTCGTCGCGGAATTCCCTGAGCGCGCGGGCGTCGGCGGTGATCAGCGTCGGCGGCATCACATTGTCGAAATGCGTGACGAACAGCTTTTCCGGCGCGTTGCGCACGCTGGCCGGATCGTTGACCACCAGCGTCCTGGGATGGATGTGCTCCAGGACGTGCGTCGTGGTGATGTAGGACATGTCGAACGGCGGGTCCTGGCGCAGCAGCACGACGTCGATCTTCGCGAGGTCGAGCATCTCCGCCGCGCCCAGGGTGAAGTGATTGCCCTTCTCGCGCCGGAGCTTCATCGGCTGGGCCCGCGCCAGCACCTTGCGGTCGCGGAAGATCAGGTCCTGGGGCGTGTAGTGCCACAGCGCATAGCCGCGCTTTTCGGCCTCGAGCCCGAGCACGAACGTCGAATCGCCGTCGATGTCGATGGTCGACACATGGTCCATCTGGATGGCGACGCTGAGCTTCATTCTTTCATCCTCTCGTGGCCTGTCAGTTAAGCCCGCGGCGCAGTTCCTGCAACAGGGCGGTGGCGCGCTGGCGCAGCCCGGCATCGCCCTGGCTGCCGACAACGGCGAGAAACCGCTCGAAGGCGGCGATCGCGGCCCGGCGCTTGTCCAGCCGGCTGTTGAGCTGCCCCGCCTCGAACAGCAGCTCGGGCTGGTCGGGCGCGATCGCCAGCATGCGGTCGAGCGACTGCGCCGCCCCGGCCCAGTCCTCGCGTTTGACGAGACGCAGGCGGACGTTGTTTTCCAGCCGCAGCAGGACATCGCGGTCGAACACCGGATCGAAATGCTCGGACTTGAGCTCGGCGTCCGGGCCCAGCACCTGGCGCAGCAGCTGGCGCAGATCGGCGGCGTCGCGCACGCAGCCGTCATGGAAGGGATCGATGACGTGCCGCGCGCCGTCGATTTCGACGCGGATCAGGAAGTGGCCGGGAAACGCCAGGCCCTCGGCATGCCAGCCCTGGGCACGGGCGACATGGAGGTAGAGGATCGACAGCGCCACCGGCAGCCCCTTGCGGCGCTCGATCACGCGCGCGAGGTCGGCATTCTGCAGGTCGTCGTAGGTCTCGCTGTCGCCGCGGTAGGCGTAGGACTGGGCGATGACCTCGGCCAGCGATTCCGGCGTGGCGCCGCGCCGGCGCACCAGATCGGCCACGGCGGCGGACATGGCCGCCACGTGCTGGCGGAGCGGCGGAAGATCGAGGACATCGTCGTTCCTGAGGACGCTCAAGGCCAGGGCCGCTTCGAGAAGATCGAGGCGCTCGCCGTCGCCGGCGCAGAGATCGCGCAGGCGGGCAAGGTTCTTGGCGGTTTCCAACTCTACGCTCGACACTTCTTACTCCGGGGCGCGCCAGACGTCGGGCAGGTGCCGCGGCCAAAAGCTGCTGACCAGCACGGCGTCGAAGCGCACCGAGCAGGCAGCATGGCGCGGATGGCGGGCGAGGAACAGGCTGGCGGCGCGCGACACGCGGCCGAACTGGCGATTGCCCAGCGCATCGACCGCCGTCAGGAGATCGCCGCGCGCCTTGACCTCGACGAAGACCAGCAGGTCGCCGCGCCGCGCCACGATGTCGATCTC
>SCVT01000415.1 GCA_004296815.1 Reyranella sp.
AGATCAGCACCAGGACCAGGATCGAGAAGGCCGCGACGTCCTTGTACTCGCTTGAGAAGTAGCCGGCCCAGAAGACCTCGATCAGTCCGATCAGCAGGCCGCCCAGCATGGCGCCCGGCAGCGAGCCGATGCCGCCCAGCACCGCCGCGGTGAAGGCCTTGATGCCGGCGAGGAAGCCGATGAAGAAGTCGACGACGCCGTAGTACATCAGGAACAGCATGCCGGCGACGGCGGCGAGCGCCGCGCCCAGCACGAAGGTGAGCGAGATCGTGCGGTCGACATTAACGCCCAGCAGCGACGCCATCTTCATGTCCTGCTCGCAGGCGCGCTGCTGGCGGCCGAGCGATGTGCGGGTGATAAGCCAGGTGAAGCCCGCCATCAGCGCGATCGTCACGACCACGATGATGATCTGCAGCCAGGTGATGCGGACGTCGAAGCCGTCGGTCGAGAACAGCGTGAAGCCGCCCGAGACCACCTGCCCGCCGGGCTTCGGCCGCGCGCCCTGCGTCAGCTGCACATAGTTCTGCAGCGCAATGGAGACGCCGATGGCGGAGATGAGCGGCGCCAACCGGAACGATCCGCGCAACGGTCGATAGGCCGTTCGTTCTATCGCCCAGCCGTAGACTGCCGAGAACGACATGGCGAGCAGCAGCACCAGCACGATGGCGATCGGTGCCGAGCTGATGCCGACGCTGGCGCAGATCATGAAACCGATGAGGGAGATGAACGCACCGATCATGAAGACTTCGCCGTGCGCGAAGTTGATCATGCCGATGATGCCGTAGACCATCGTATAGCCGATGGCGATCAGGCCGTAGATGGCGCCCAGCGTGATGGCATTGATCAGCTGCTGCGTGAAATACGCCATGTCTTTTCTTTGTTACTCCCTGCCCTTGCGACGTACGATGCTTTCGCGGGCACTGGCAAGCCGTGTGTTGGTCGAAACTGGGGGAATCGCATGGACGATCTCAAGATGATCCGTGTGCAAATCGCGGACCACATCGCCGTCGTGACCATGGACAACCCGCCGGTCAATGCGCAGAACGCCGAGTTCCAGGAAGAGATGATGCGCGTCTTCGACCGCCTCTCCGACATGGACGAGGTGCGCGTCGCCGTGCTGACCGGCAAGGGCAAGTGCTTCTGCGCCGGCGTCGACATCAAGGCGCGCGCCGGAGCCCGGCGCGGCCCGGGCGATGCCTGGACGGGCATGCGCCATGCGCGCGAGTGCTTCCACTCCATCCTCGAATGCCGCAAGCCGGTGATCGCCGCGATCAACGGCCCGGCGCTCGGTGCCGGCCTCGGGGTCGCCGCTTCGTGTGACATCCTGGTGGCCGGCGAGAGCGCCTCGCTCGGCCTGCCCGAGATCGATGTCGGCCTGATGGGCGGTGGACGTCACGCCATGCGCCTGTTCGGCCATTCGCGGGCGCGCCGCATGATGCTCACCGGCTATCGCGTCTCCGGAGCGGAGATGTATCGCCTCGGCGTCGTCGAGGCCTGCGTGCCCGACGACAAGCTCATGGACACCGCGATGGAGCTGGCCCGCCAGATCGCGGCCAAGAGCCCGATCGCCAGCGTGATCGCCAAGCATGCACTGAACACGATCGAGGAGATGACGCTGCGCGACGGCTATCGCTTCGAGCAGAACATGACGGTGAGCCTGCAGGGCACCGACGATTCGAAGGAAGCGATGCGCGCTTTCATCGAGAAGCGCGCACCAGTCTTCAAGGGGCGCTGACGGCGACCTGCCGGCGGCCGCGCCGCATCATCGCGACCAGCCGCACCGCGCCGGCGGCCAGCACCAGCACCGCCATCGGCCAGTAGAAGCTGTCGAACGGCACGCGCTTGCCGACGGCGACAGCGAAGCTGATCCAGATATACCAGCCGCCGATCAGGTGCAGCAGCCGCCACCGCCCCACCCCCATCCAGGCGACGGCGCGGTCGAACGAGGTCGCGGCCATCGCGGCGATGAAGAGGTAGGCCGTGCCGGCCAGCACGATCGTGGTGACGTTCGTGAGCTTCCAGAAGAGCGTACGGTCCATCGCGGCAAGCGCCAGGATCGCCGCCAGGTGGATGAAGTGCGACACGGCGAAGGAGACGCCGAGATAGCGCCGGTTGCGCCGCTGCCAGCGCGTGAAGCCGCCGGGCGCCAGCTCGACCATCGCCGAGGCCGTGAAGGCCAGCACGAAGAGCACCAGCGATGTCCGCGCCGTCGCGCGGATCGCGAGACGAATGTCCTCGACGTCGCCGCCGTGGCCGATCACGAACCATGCCGCCATCGCCGCGAGTGCCAACGACAGCCATCCGGTCAGACGCCATCCGCTCATGTGCCGATCCCCTTGAGGTTCTCCGTTCGCCGGACGCGCCGGCCAAGATCCACGACGCGCCAGGCCAGCAGCCCGACCAGCGCGACCTCCGCCGCCGCCGGCAGCAGGACATGCAGCGGCGCGCCGCCGGTGAACAGGTCCGCACGCACGAAGCCTGCCGCGATCGACGCGGCGAGGCCCACGAGGCAGACCGCCAGCGGCAGCAGCGAGCTGCGGAAGGCGAACCATCCGACGGTTGCGACCGCGATGGCGGCGGCGAAAGCATAGCGGTCGACGAACGGCGCCAGGCTGGCGGCCGTGATCTCGATGTCCGACAGCCACATCACGCGCAGCCGCATCGCGACGAAGGTCATGACAACGGCGGCGATGACGGTGAGCCAGGTGCGGCGGGACTGCTGCGCCACGGCGTCGGCCGCGAACTGGGCCGCGATCTCGCGCGCCAGGCCGAAGCGCTCGACGGCGCGGCGCTCGGCATCGTCCGACGGCCATGCCGGATCGGCTTCGGCGGCGTCCCGCAGATGGGACTCGACTTCCTCGGTGAGCCGGCGTGCGAGCGCCGGATCGAAATCGAGATCGCGCTGCAGCGAGGCGAGATAGGAGTCGATCACGCCGGCCATGCGCGCCTCCCCTGCAGCATCGCCTCGACGGCCTGCGAAAAGCGGCCCCAGCTCTTGCGCCGCTCCGCGAGTGCGCCGACGCCGGCCTTGGTCAGCGAGTAGACACGGCGGCGGCGGCCGCCGGGCGGCGTCACCCAGTCGCTCTCGAGCAGCCCCGCCTGTTCGAGACGATGCAACGCGGGATAGACCGTTCCTTCGGGGAGATCGAACGTGGCGGCGCTGCGGGTCTTGATCGTCTCGATGATCGCGTAGCCGTGCGCCGGCGCCCCTTCCAGGGCGGCCAGGACGATGGCGTCGAGATGACCTTTGAGCATTTCGGCTTCCATACCTAGCAATACTAGGTATTGGATCGCAGAACGTCAAGCCGCTTGCACTCCGCCGCTCAAGTGCCGTCTAAGTGCGGCAATGAACAGCCCCTCCTTCGACATCATCGTCGTCGGTGCCGGCCCCGCCGGACTGACCGTCGCCACCGAAGCCGCCCGCGCCGGCCTCAAGGCTCTCTGCCTCGACAAGCTCGCCCCCGGCGGCGAGCTCATCAACCTCGGCGAGCTCCACGAGTTCGACGAGCTCTTCACCGGTGTCCAGATGGGCTCGATCCTGAGCGACGACGCCGTCGTCGCCGGCGTCGAGATCGGCTTCGGCGAGGTCGTGTCGGTTTCGGGCAGCGGCCCGTTCGAGGTGACGACGGCCGAGGGCGACAAGCATGTCAGCCGAGCCCTCGTCGTCGCGACAGGTCTAAACAAGGGCAAGCTCGGCGTCCCCGGCGAGGAGGCGTTCGAGGGCCGCGGCCTGTCGCATTGCGCGCACTGCGACGGCCCGCTCTACGCCGGCCAGTCGGTGATCATCGCGCCGCCGCACGCCTGGCCGTGGACCTACACCGAAGCGGCGGCCCTGGTAGGGATCGCCGGCGACATCACCGTGCTCGGCGAGGCGCCGCCCGAACCGCTTCCCGACGTCACGGTCGTCGACGGCCGGATCGTCGCCCTCGAAGGCAGCGACGGGCTCGAAGCCGTCACCATCGAAGCCGGCGGACAGCGAAACACCGTTCCGGCCAATGCGGTGTTCGCCTATGCCGGGCGAACTCCCGCTGCGGAATTCATGCCGGATTCGCTTGCACGCGACGCGTCGCGGCATATCGTTGTCGACGAACAGGGCCAAACGTCGCTTCCGCTGGTCTACGCGGCCGGCGACGTGCGGTCCGGCACGAAGGATTTTCTGAAGAACGCCATCGCCGACGGCCAGAAAGTGGCCAAGTCGATCGTGGCGGCCCTCAAGAAGTAAGCGTTCGAGGAGGAACGAGATGCGCATCTTCAATCCGACCTTCGGAATGGCCGCTGCAGGCGGACCGGCCGTGTCGCTGAAGCCCGTCAACTGGGCGACCGACGCCATCGCGCTGATCTCGAACTCCAAGCCGAACGCGCGCGAGCTGCTGGAAGGCATGCGCGAGAGGCTCGGCGCGACCCGCAAGATCGACAACATCGAGTTTCACGCCAAGAACAGCGCAAGCCAGCCCGCACCCAAGGATCTCATCGAGGCCGTCGCCAAGAAGTATCGCGCGGCGCTACTCGCCCTAGGTGATTGAGGAAGCTGTTCATCGTGGAGTTTCCACGACAGCATCGAACTCGAGAAGCTCGGCATCACCGCCTACGTGATCGCCACTGAGACTTTCAAGCCGCTGGTTCTTGCCCAGGCGAAAGCCCGCAAGATCGAGCCCAAGCTCATCGTCGTGAAGCATCCGGTCGGAGGCCTCAACGCCGAGGAGCTGCGCGAGCGCATCGACACCGCGACCAAGGGCCTTATCGAGGCGACGGGCAAATGAAGGACATCGCCGAACAGGAAGTGATCGACATCGGCGACATGGACGTCGAGGCCTTCAACGAGCTCGCCGCCGAGCAGGGCTGGAGCGACGGCATGCCGCTCTATGTGCCCACCGAGGAGAAGGTCGCGAAGTTCGTCGAGACGGTGCGCGGCGACAATCGCCCGTACCCGCCCGTGCCGCCGCGCCAGATCGTGCCGACGCTGCAGAGCATGGCGGCCAACGCCGTCATGGCCGGTTGCAAGCCCGAGTACTTCCCCGTCGTCGCGGCCGCGCTGCGCAGCACGCTCGATCCCGAGTTCAACCTGCACGGCACCCTGGCCACGACGCACTCCTGCGCGCCGATGGTCATGGTGAGCGGCCCGATCCGCCAGGAGCTCGGCATCAACTGCGGCTCGAACTGCTTCGGCCAGGGCTGGCGTTCCAACGCCACGATCGGTCGCGCGCTCGGCCTCATGCTGCTCAACATCGCCGGCGCCAAGCCGGGCGAGATGGACCGCTCGACCCAGGGCAATCCCGCCAAGTACACGTTCTGCTTCGGCGAAAACCAGGAGGAGAACCCCTGGACGCCCTACCACGTGCAGCGCGGCTTCGCCGCGACCGACAACGTGGTGACGGTGATGTCGGGCGAAGGCCCGCACAATCTCAACGACCACGGCAGCACCACGGGCGATGGCCTGCTGACGACCTTCGCCGGCGGCATGGCCAATCCGGGCGCCAACACGATCTACGGCAAGGGGCCGATGTTCGTGATCATCGGGCCGGAGCATGCCGCGACGCTGAAGCGCGACGGCTTCACCATCGAGAGCATCCGCGACGAGCTCTACGTGCGCTCGCGCGTGCATCTCTCGCGCATCTCGAAGGGCAACCTCGACACCTACGAGAGCACCGGCCACAAGCCGGAGGGCGATTGGCTGAGGATCGCGCGCAATCCGCAGGACATCCACATCACGGTCGCCGGCGGCCCGGGCAAGCACTCGGCCTTCATCCCCTCGTTTGGCGGCACCGCCGTCACCTGCACCCGCATCGGCTGATGGGCGAGTGGTGCGGCTGGCCGGTCGTCGATGAGCGGACGAGCTGGGAGGACGCACAGCAGTCCCTGACCGCCGCCGAGCTCTCGGACGGCCTGCCGCTGGTGCCACCGACGCAGCGGCGCCTCGAGGCAATGGTCGCCGGCCTGAAGGCACGCACCGACTCGCTCGGCATGATGCCGCCCATGTTCGGCGACATCACGCCGGACGCCGTCGCCTACCAATGCGTGATCGCGGGCTGCCTCCCCGCGGAGCTGCCGGTCGTGCTGGCCGCCGCCGAGGCCACGCTCGAGCCGGGTTTCAACCTGCTGGGTATCGCCACGACGACGGGCACGGCCTGCGTCGCGCTGTGCCTGCACGGTCCGATCGCGCGCAAGCTCGGCGTCAATGCCGGCACCAATTGCCTCGGCCCCGGCAACCGCGCCAATGCGAGCATCGGCCGCGCGCTGCAGCTCTGCCTCCGCAACATCGGCGGCGCGCGCTCCGACGTCGGCGACATGGCGACCATGGGCCAGCCCGGAAAATACACGTTCTGCTTCGCCGAACGGAACGACGGGCCCTTCCCGACGCTCCCCGTGCGGCGCGGCCTCGGCGCCGACGCCAGCGCTTTCACCATCATGGGCATCTCCGGCACCGCCGAGATCCTGCCGGGCGACGGCGAAGGCGCCACGCCGGAGGCCATCCTCTCGCCCATCGCCACGGCGATGCGCGCCGCTGTCGTCATGTCGGGTGTCATCCGCAAGAACGAGCGCGGCGAACAGGTCGTGCTGCTGCCGCTCGAGATGGCCGAGAAGATCGTGCGCCATGACGGCTGGGATCTCGCGAGGGTGCAGCGCCACCTGTTTGACGAGGGCCAGGGCGTGGCGCGGGCGCCCGACGCCATCCATCCGATCGTGACCGGCGGCGCCGGCTACAAGATGAGCTACCTGCCGGTCTGGGGCGGCGGCTCGGAAACCGTCACGCGCGCCCTGCGATGATCAGCTCGATGGCCACTTGAGGGCCCGTCTCATCAGTCCGGTGATCAGCCAGATACCGGCCCCCCAGAAGGCGTAGACCAGCGGCACGACGACGACACCCGG
>SCVT01000732.1 GCA_004296815.1 Reyranella sp.
AGATGACGATGGCGAAAGCCAAGGCCCAGAAAGCCAAGACCAAAGCAAAGCCGCAGCCGCGTAACAAGAAGCTCTACGACGACGGCATGAAGGTCCGCAAAGCCGTGCTCGGCGCGGCCTATGTCGACAACTCGCTGGCCGGCGCGGCCAACGACGAATTCATGATGGCCTTCCAGGACATCACCACCGAATACTGCTGGGGCTACGCCTGGACGCGGCCCGGCCTGTCGAAGAAGTCGCGCTCGATGCTGAACCTCGCGATGCTGGCGGCGCTGAACCGCGGCCCCGAGCTCAAGCTCCACATCAACGGCGCGCTGAACAACGGACTCAGCAAGGACGAGATCAAGGAGATCTTCCTCCAGGTCGCGATCTATTGCGGCATCCCGGCGAGCCTCGACGCCTTCAAGACGGCGCGCGACGTGTTCAAGGAACGCGGCGTCTGATCGATGGTGAGGAGTTCGAACATGACCACGCTCTCGCCGCCCGCCACCATCGCCTTCATCGGCCTCGGCATGATGGGTCGCCCGATGGCGACCCGCCTCGCCGAGGCGGGCTTCAAGCTGCGCGTGTTCGACGTCTCGCAGAAGGCGGTGTCGGACTTCGTCGGCGCCCATCCCTCGGCGCTGGCGACCGCCTCGGCGAAAGCCGCGGCCGAGGGCGCTGATGCGCTGATCACGATGCTGCCCGACGGCAAGATCGTGCGGCAGGCCCTGCTCGAGGGCCGCGACGCCGCAGTCGAGGGGCTGGGCGCCGGCGCTGTCGTCATGGACATGAGCTCCTCCAACCCGGTCGATACGCAGAAGCTTGCGCGCGATCTCGCCGCCAAGGGCGTGGCGCTGCTTGACGCACCGGTGTCGGGCGGCGTGAAGCGCGCGATCGACGGCTCGCTCTCGATCATGGTGGGCGGCGGGGCGGCCGACCTCGAGCGCGTGCGGCCTGTGTTCGGCGCCATGGGCAAGACCATCACCCTCTGCGGCCCGGCCGGCGCGGGCCATGCGCTGAAGGCGCTGAACAACTACCTTTCGGCCGCGGGCCTGGTCGCCATGTGCGAGGCGCTGGTGGTGGGCGAGGCGTTCGGCCTCGATCCCGGCACCATGGTCGACGTGTTCAACACCTCGACGGGCAAGAGCAACGCCACCGAGGTCAAGGGCCGCCAGTTCGTCGTGCCGCGCAACTTTGCGGCGGGCTTCACCGCCGCCCTGATGGCCAAGGACCTGCGCACCGCGGGCGATGTGGCCAGGCACCTGAAGCTCAAGGTGCCGCACCTCGAGCAGGCCGTGGCCTACTGGACGGCCGCCGACGGCAAGCTCGGCAAGGGCGCCGACCATACCGAGATCTTCCGCTACGCCGAGATGCTGGCCGAGGCGGAGTGACCGACCCTGGACGGAGCCTAACCCTTTGACAGGGCAGGGCTCCGTCCCTATATAAACGCCACCTCAGGGCCCCTGGCATCGCCTCCCCGGTGGTAACTCGACGGGGCCCACCAGTACGACACAGCGCTGTTTTTCAAAGGGTTGGCCGCTCCGGTCGCCCAACGCGCGTGCGTCATTTCCCACCAGATCGAAGACAACCAAGACCCATGAATCTCCAGGACCTCAAGAAGAAGAAGCCCCCCGAACTCCTGGCCTTTGCCGAAGAGCAGGGCGTGGAGGGTGCGGCGATGATGCGCCGCCAGGAGCTGATGTTCGCCATCCTCCAGAAGCTCGCCGCCGCCGACCAGGCGATCTTCGGCGTCGGCACCATCGAGGTGCTTCCCGACGGCTTCGGCTACCTGCGCTCGATGGAAGCCAACTACCTGCCCGGCGCCGACGACATCTACGTGAGCCCGACCCAGGTCCGTAAGTTCGGCCTGCGCACCGGCGACACCGTCGAAGGCGAGATCCGCGCGCCCAAGGACGGCGAGCGCTACTTCGCCATGGTGCAGATCAACAAGATCAACTTCGACGATCCCGAGGCGCTGCGCCACCGCATCAACTTCGACTCGCTGACGCCGCTCTATCCCGACGAGAAGCTGAAGCTCGAGCTCGAGGGAGGCGCCGCCGCCATGGCGCCGGCCGTCGCCGAGGAATCGGTCGGTGGCGCCCGCGCCACCGCGTCGGGCCGCGTCGGCGGCGCCCGCCGCACCGGCACGCTGACCAAGAAGGCGGGCTCCACGCCGCAGCAGCAGCTCGACATCTCGACCCGCGTGATCGACCTGATCGCGCCGATCGGCAAGGGCCAGCGCGCGCTGATCGTGTCGCCGCCGCGCACCGGCAAGACGGTGCTGCTGCAGAACATC
>SCVT01000733.1 GCA_004296815.1 Reyranella sp.
CGCGAAATGCCGGGGAGCATCCGCCGGCCGATCGTAGAAGGCGCTCACCGGAACAGCTGTGACCCCTGCTTCGACAGTGATGTGGCGGCAGAAATCCTCGTCGGTGCCGTTGAAACCGAGAGGCCGGAAGTCCGTCGTCACGAAGTAGGTCCCGTGCGACGGCAGCACGTCGAAGCCGATCTCGGAAAGCGCGCCCGCGAGATGATCGCGTTTGCGCTGCATGTCGGAGGCCAGGGTGGCGAAATAGGTGTCGCCCAGGCGCAGTCCGGTCGCCGCGCCCCATTGCAGGTTGGGCGGCGTGGTGAAGGTCATGAACTGATGCGTCTTGGCGATCGCCTTCATGAGCTCAGGTGCGGCGGTGATGTAGCCGACCTTCCAGCCGGTAAGGCTGAAGCTCTTGCCGGCCGAACCGATGCGCACCGTACGATCGCGCATGCCGGGCAACGTCATCAGAGAGAGGTGACGCCGGTCGTCGAAGATGATGTGCTCGTAGACCTCGTCGCACACGGCATAGACATCGTGCTTGAGGCAGAGGTCCGCGATGAACTGCAGCTCCTCGCGATCGAACACTTTCGAACAGGGATTCATCGGCGTGTTGAACAGGATCAGCTTGGTCTTCGCGCTGAACGCCGACGCAAGCTCCTCCCGCGGCAGACGCCAGGTCGGTGGCTCCAGTCGCACCAGCTTCGGCACGCCGCCGGCGCGCCGCACCATCGGCAGGTAGGAATCGTAGAGCGGCTCGATCAGGACCACTTCGTCGCCCGGCTCGATCAGTCCGAACAGGCAATCGCCCAGCGCCTCGGTCGCGCCCGACGTCACCAGCACCTCGCTCTGCCAGTCGACGTCCAGCCCCTGGAAGCGCTTGGCATGCTCGGCCACGGCCTGCCGCAACTCCGGGATGCCCATCATCGGCGGATACTGATTGTGCCCGGACAGCAGGAACTCGGCCGCCGCCGCCCTCACCTCTTCCGGCCCCTTGTCGTCGGGAAAGCCCTGGCCGAGGTTGACCGACTTGTGCTCGCGGGCGAGCGCCGACATCACTTCGAACACCGTGGTGCCGAGGCCCGACATCAGCGAATTGGCGGATTTCATGTGATTACTCTGATCGTCTGTTGTTTAGGCAGAAATCTGCCGTTGTTTTGACCAAACCGCCTATTTGGCGGACAGAACCAGGCGTGATTTCACGGCCCGGGCTGTTGATAACCTTGGCATGGAAAGTGCTGTAGTGGGTTTCATACGGGCTCTCCCGACCGGGAGAGCCCGGTGTCTGCGTGCGGGGGTTGTCTCAAGCCAAATGAAGAAGATCGAAGCGATCATCAAGCCCTTCAAGCTGGATGAGGTGAAGGACGCACTCAACCAGATCGGGCTGAAGGGCATCACCGTGCTCGAGGCCAAGGGCTTCGGGCGCCAGAAGGGCCATACCGAACTCTATCGCGGCGCCGAGTATGTCGTGGACTTCCTCCCGAAGGTGAAGCTCGAGCTCATCATCGAGGACGAGATGGTCGAGAAGGCCGTCGAGGCGATCCGCACCTCCGCGCACACCGGCCGCATCGGCGACGGCAAGATATTCGTGTCGAGCATCGACGACGCGATCCGAATTCGTACTGGCGAGCGTGGTGACGCCGCCGTATGAGAACCCGGCCTTTTGGGGGCTGAAGATCTAACCACAAATAGAGGGACGAACGACAAATGGATGCCAAGCAAGTTCTCGCGATGATCAAGGAAAAGGACGTCAAGTTCGTTGACTTCCGCTTCACCGATCCGCGCGGCAAGTGGCAGCACACGGCCCGCATGGCCTCTGCCACCGACGAAGGCACGTTCGTCGACGGCGTGATGTTCGACGGCTCCTCGATCGCCGGCTGGAAGGCGATCAACGAGTCGGACATGATCCTGATGCCCGATCCCTCGACCGCCGTGCTCGATCCCTTCGCCGCGCAGACCACGCTGATCGTGAGCTGCGACGTCGTCGAGCCCTCGACCGGCCAGCTCTACGCCCGCTGCCCGCGCTCGACCGCCAAGCGCGCCGAAGCCTTCATGAAGTCGTCCGGCATCGGCGACACAGCCGTGTTCGGTCCCGAGCTCGAGTTCTTCGTGTTCGACGACGTCCGCTACGACGTCCAGATGCAGGGCAGCTTCTACTCGATCTCGTCCAACGAATCGCCGTGGAACAGCGGCATCGCGGTCGAGGGCGGCAACCTGGCCCACCGGCCGGGCGTCAAGGGCGGCTACTTCCCCGTCCAGCCGATCGACACCAGCAACGACCTGCGCGCCGAGATGATGTCGGTCTGCACCGACATGGGCATCGTCATGGAGATCCACCATCACGAGGTGGCGCCGTCGCAGAACGAGCTCGGCTTCCGCTTCGACACGCTCGTGAAGACCGCGGACAACGTGCAGAAGTACAAGTACACCCTGCACAACGTCGCCCACAGCTACGGCAAGTCGCTGACCTTCATGCCGAAGCCGCTCTACGGCGACAACGGCTCGGGCATGCACACCCACCAGTCGATCTGGAAGGACGGCAAGCCGCTGTTCGCCGGGTCGGGCTACGCCGACCTCTCGGAGACGGCGCTCTACTACATCGGCGGCATCATCAAGCACGCCAAGGCGCTGAACGCCTTCACCAACGCCAGCACCAACTCCTACAAGCGCGTGATCCCGGGCTTCGAGGCGCCGGTGCTGCTGGCCTACTCCTCGCGCAACCGCTCGGCCTCGTGCCGCATCCCCTACTCGGCGTCGCCGAAGGGCAAGCGCGTGGAAGTCCGCTTCCCCGATCCGTCCGCCAACCCCTACCTCGCGTTCGCCGCGATGTTGATGGCCGGCATCGACGGCATCAACAACAAGATCCATCCGGGCGACCCGATGGACAAGAACCTGTACGACCTGCCGCCGGAGGAACTCTCGAAGGTTCCGACCGTCGCCGGCTCGCTGCGCGAGGCGCTTAATTGCCTCGACGCCGACCGCAGCTTCCTCACCAAGGGTGGCGTGTTCACCGACGACCAGATCGACGCCTACATGGAGCTCAAGTGGGAAGAGGTCTACAACTGGGAGCACCAGCCGGCGCCAATCGAGTACAAGATGTACTACTCGATCTGATCCTTTCCGAATTTTCGGATCATGGAAGGGCCCGCTGTCGCGGGCCTTTCTTTTGTTGGAGGATGCCGCTAACGGAATCGAGGGAACGGGACATGAGCGGCTGGATGGACAAGGCGATGGACGATCTGCGCCCCTGGATCGGGCGCGTTCGCGTCGTCGAGGACGATATCGGTCTGATGGCGGTGCGCCGCGCCGCCGGGACCTTCGACATGGACCCCGAAAGCTTCCGCGTCGGCTCCGAACTGCCGCCGCACTGGTTCGGGATCTTCTTCACCGAGACCGTCCGCCAGAGCGACATCGGCCCCGACGGCCATCCCAACAAGGGCATCGTGCTGCCGCCGATCCCGATGCCGCGCCGCATGGGAGCCGGCCGCCGGGTCAAGGTCATGGGCAACCTGCGCGCCGGCGAGCCGGCCGTGAAGAAGGCGGAGGTCGCCGACATCGTCCCCAAGACCGGCCGCTCGGGCGACATCTTCGTGCTCACCATGCGCCACACGATCGAGCAGCACGGCAAGGTGCTGGCGGTCGACGATTTCGACGCCATTTATCGTCCCGCCGTACCGCCTGGCCAGAAGACGACGGCCACGGTGGCGACCCAGGCGCGCACCGACCAGGTCTGGAGCGACACGACGGCGCTCACCAATGCCCTCAACTTCCGCTACTCCGCCCTCACCTGGAACGCCCATCGCATCCATTACGACGGCGACTACACGCGGAGCGAAGAGGGCTATCCGGCGCTGGTCTCGAACGGCGGCCTTTCCATGCATCTCATGGTCGATGCCGCGCTCCGCCATGCCAAGGGCACCCTCACCGGCTACACCGCCCGCCTCGTGCATCCGCTCTGGGTCGGCGACCGCATTGAGGTCCGTGGCGAGGCCCAGAAGGACGGCAAGCTCAAGATCTGGGCGGCCGACAAGAACGGCGTACTGTGCGGCGAGATGGATCTGGAGTTTGCCCAATGAGCGGCGGTCCCCTCGAAGGCGTCCGCGTCGTCGATTTGACCACCGTCGTCGTCGGCCCGATCTGCACCCGTACCCTGGCCGACTACGGCGCCGACGTGATCAAGGTCGAGGCGCCCGGCGGCGACCTGCTGCGCACCATGGCCGAGGGCAGCCGCAACCCGGGCATGTCGGGCAAGTTCATCAACTTCAACCGCAACAAGCGCTCGATCGTCCTCGACCTCAAGAACAAGGACGGCCACGCCGCCCTGCTGCGGCTGATCGCCAAGGCCGACGTGTTCGTAAGCAACGTCCGGCCCGAGGCGCTCAGCCGCGCCGGCCTCGACCATGCGAGCCTGGCCAAGCTCAATCCCAGGCTCATCCACTGCTCGATCCTGGCCTTCGGCCGCGGCGGCCGTTATTACAACCGCCCCGCCTACGACCCGATCGTGCAGAGCCTGTCCGGCGTCGCCGGCACGATCGCCCGCGCCACCGGCGAGCCGCGCTTCGTGCCGATGGTGATGAGCGACCACACCAGCGGTCTCATTGCCGCCCAATGCATCGGCTTCGCCCTCTACCGGCGCGAGAAGACCGGCAAGGGCGAGGCGATCGACGTGCCGATGCTGGAGAACATGGCCTCGTTCGTGTCGAGCGAGCATCTGGGCGCCGCCACCTTCGACCCGCCGGTCGGACCGACCGGCGATGGCCGCCTGCTCAGCCCCAACTACCGGCCGCTGCCCACCAAGGATGGCTACGTCACCGTCCGCCCCAACACCAACGCCCAGGCGCTCGCCTTCTTCGACGCCATCGGCCGGCCGGAACTGAAAACCGACCCGCGCTTCGACAGCGCCGCGGCGCGGACGAAGAACGCCGCCGCCTACTTCGAGGTCCAGCGCGAAGGTCTCACCGGCAAGACGACGGACGAGTGGGTCGAGCTTTTCGACCGGCTCGACGTGCCGGCGGCCCGCTACAATTCGATCGACGATCTGCTCACCGACCCTCACCTGACCGACGTCGGCTTCTTCC
>SCVT01000759.1 GCA_004296815.1 Reyranella sp.
GGCGGATCGCCGAGGTCGGTGACGGTGCTGCGCACGAACTCGTTGGGGTTCCACTCCGGCCCGATCGGGACGGTGCAGTCCATGCCGATCTTGGACGAGATGCCGGGCGTCGAGCTCGTCGGATCGACGGTCATGGTGTTGAGCCCGTCGAGCCGCACCGTGTCGCGGTCGGGCATGTAGCGATAGGCCATGGCGGCCAGCACCGCCTGGTCGTCCCAGATGTCGACGTCGGTATCGAACACCATGGCGACCTTGGGCAGGCCCTGCTTGGAGCAGGTCAGCATGATGCCCAGCGCCTGCTTGGCATCGCCGCCGCCGAGCGGATGGATCTTGGCGTAGGCGATGTTGGAGAGCCCACCCAGCGGGCAACGCACCTCGCGCACGTCGATGCCGCCTTGTTTCAAGCCGTTGAACAGGTCGGCCTCGATCGCCGGCAGCTGCAGCATGTTGTCGGTGTACCAGGGATGCAGGCCGCCGATCGTGCAATGCTGGAAGATGCCGCCCTTGCGGTGCGTCATCGCCTTCACCTTGAGGCGATAGTTGTGCTTGATGCCGCCGCCGTACATGCCGGTGAACTCGCCGTACGGGCCCTCGTCGAAGATCAGCCCTTCCTGTGCCATCAGCTCGCACTCGAGCACGATCTCGGCATTGGCCGGCACCATCACGTCGATGGTCTCGCATTTGATCATCTTGGCCGGCGCGCCGTAGAAGGCGCCCAGCACCTCGAAATCGTCGGTGTCCGCCGTGACGCCCACAAGCGCCGAGATCTTGTCGATGGTCGGGCCGCCGATGACGATCGCGACCTCGAGATCCTTGCCCTTCGCGGCCGCGGCCATGGCGTGGATGCGCTGGCGGTGCGAGGTGCAGGTCATGTCGACCGACTTCTCGTTCTTCGAGCGGAACATCGAGCGATAGATGCCCCAGTCATAGACGCCCGTATCGGGGTGCTTGCTGATGAAGAGATTGTCGTTGGTGTAGGCGTGGCCGTCGCGATCGTGATGCAGGAACAGCGGCAGCTTCGTCAGGTCGACATCGTCACCCTTCAGGATCACTTCCTTGCAGGGCGCGGTCTTCACCGTCTCCCACTTCATGCGGCCCTTGGAGCGCGCGACCATCTCCAGGCCGGTCCGCGTCTTGTCGCAGCCCATGGCCCAGGCGAACATCTCCTGGTTGGAATAGGCGTTGGCCAGCACCGAGAACTCGGTGTCCTTGATCTTCTCGATCAGGACGGCCTTGGTCGGGTTGGCCTCCATGAGCTTCGGCACCTGGTCGACGCGCACCTCGTCCTTGATGCGCACCAGGAAGCCCGCCTTGTCCATGGCGTCGACGAAATCGCTCAACGACTGCTGCATTGTCTGCACCCTGCTCAAAAGACGAACGACACTTCAGGAATGGGCGGGTGCGACCTTGCCCTTCTCCACGTAG
>SCVT01000416.1 GCA_004296815.1 Reyranella sp.
GGTCGGCGGCAAGGACGAGCCGCTGGTCGTCTCGGTGAACGCACAGGGCGAGGTCTTCCTTGGCGAGACCAAGTACGACGTGGCCGAGCTCGGCGCCAAGCTAAAGGCGGTGCACGAGGAGAAGCCCGACCAGCGCGTATTCATGCGCGGGGACAAGGCGGTCGACTACGGGAAGATGATGGAAGTGATGGGCGTCGTGATCGAGAGCGGCTTCCGCCAGCTCGGCCTGCTCGGCGAGCAGGCACAGGCACTCGGAAGGGGCATGGGCACGGTTTCGCCGGCCCCGGCGCAGACGCCGGGCCGACAGCCTGCTGCACCGCCGGCCGCGCCCGCGCAGCCGACGCCACGGCGCTAGCGGAAGGAGACGAAGCGAACGATGTTCGTGCGCCACCCCGCCACCCTGGAGATGCGCACCCCGGCCGTCGTGTCGGGGATGGTGCACGTCTTCGTGCTGGCGGCGGCGGTGCTCAACCTCGATTTCTTCGGCAAGCCGCCGCCGATGGAACCCGAGCCGGTGATGGTCGAGTTCGAGGCGATCGACAAGAAGGCGGCGGCACCCACGGTCGGCAATCCACCGCCGCAGCCCAAGGACGTGCCGATCGCCCAGGAGACGACCAAGGCGCCGCCGCCCAAGTCGGCCGAGCCGCCGCCCGCGCCGACACCGCCCAAGCCGGAGGTCGCCGAGGTCAAGCCGCCGACGCCTCCGAAGCCCGAGGAGAAGCCCAAGACCGAGGCGGCGAAGCCGGTCGAGGATCTGGTGGCGATGAAGCCCAAGGAGCCGGAGCCGCCGAAGGTCGAGAAGCCGCCCGAGCCGCCGAAACCCGCGCCGGAGGTCAAGAAGCCGGAGCCACCGAAGCCCACGCCGCCCAAGCCCGCGCCGCCGAAGCAGGACCGGGCCGATGCCGTGCTCGATGACATTTTGAAGAACAAGCAGTCGCCGACCAAGGTCGCGACACCTGAGCACCAGCCCAAGCCGGTGCAGCAGGTGACGCGCCAGGCGCCGGCGGCGCCGCAGCTCGCCGCCGTGGTCACGGCGAGCGAGATCGAGGGCGTGCGCCAGAAGATCCGCCCGTGCTGGAACACGCAGGGCGGCTCGCGTGACCAGGGCATGATCATCACGCTGGTCGTCGACATGAACCAGAACGGCACGCCGGTCAGCGCCGAGTTCCGCGATCCGGGCCGTTACAATAGCGATCCGGTCTATCGCGCCGCCGCCGACGCCGCGCGCCGGGCGATCCTCAACCCGCGCTGCCAGCCCTGGCCGTTGTCACAGGAAAAGTTCAACAGCTGGAAACAGATCACGTTCAATTTCGATCCACGCGACTACTAAGGCCCCCTCAGGCTATACAACCATGCCCAAGACAAAGAGGTTCGACATGATGCTTCCCCGACGTTTGACGATGCTGGGCGGTGTCGCGATCGCCGCTGGTGTCACGAGCCCGGCCCGCGCCCAGCTCACAATCGACATGACGAGGCCGACCTTCGAGCCGGTGCCGATCGCCATCGTCGACTTCAAGGGCGACGCGGTCGGTGCACAGATGGCCGGCGTCATCCGCAACGACCTGCAGAACTCCGGCCTGTTCCGCGTCATCCCGTCGAGCGCCTACATCCAGCAGAACGTCGATGCCAGCACGCCGCCGCGTTTTCCCGACTGGCGCAGCATCGGCGCGGCCGGCCTCGTCGTCGGCCAGGTGACCTCGTCCGGCGGCAACATCAAGGTCGATTTCCGCCTGTGGGACGTCGTCTCGAGCCAGCAGGCGACCGGCCTGTCGTTCAACAGCCAGCCGAGCAACTGGCGGCGGCTCGCCCACATCATCGCCGACGCGATCTACAAGCGCGTGACGGGCGAGGAGGGCTACTTCGACACGCGCATCGCCTACGTCTCGGAGAGCGGTCCGGGCAACGCCCGCGTCAAGCGGATCGCGATCATGGACCAGGACGGCGCCAACAACCGCTACATCACCGACGGCCGCACCATTGCGCTCACGCCGCGCTTCTCGCCGACGCTGCAGGAGATCGTCTACATGGCGTACGGCGAGAACAACACGCCGCCGCGCGTCTACCTGCAGAACGTCGACTCCGGCCGTCGCGAGCTGCTGGGCAATTTCCCGGGCATGAGCTTCGCGCCGCGCTTCTCGCCGGACGGCACCAAGGTCGTCATGAGCATCTCCGAGAACGGCCGGACCAACATCTACGAGATGGACGTGCGCGGCCGCCAGCTCCGCCGCCTCACCAACTCGCCGGCGATCGACACCTCGCCGTGCTTCTCCAACGACGGCACGCAGATCGTCTTCAACTCCGATCGCGGCGGAACCCAGCAGCTCTACATCATGAGCGCGAGCGGCGGTGGCGAGCGGCGCGTCAGCTTCGGCGAAGGCCGCTACGCCACGCCGGTCTGGTCGCCGCGCGGTGACTTCATCGCCTTCACCAAGATCTCGTCCGGCGGCTTTGGCATCGGCGTGATGCGGGCCGACGGCAGCGGCGAGCGCATGCTGGCGAGCGGCTTCCTCGTCGAGGGTCCGACCTGGGCCCCGAACGGCCGCGTCCTCGGCTTCTTCCGCCAGCAGCCCAACTCGGGAGGCCGTGTCGGATCTGTGACCTTGCACCAGATCGACATCACGGGCCGCTTCGAACGGCAGATTCCCACGCCGACCGATGCCTCGGATCCGGCCTGGTCGCCCTTGATTCCGCAATAGCGGAATATATGATCTTTCTTGTCGACCCGAGCGTACCCCGCGCCCGGGTCGATTCTGTCAGGGAGTGGATCTCACCATGAACATGATCAAGGTTTTCGCAGCCATCGCGGCGCTGTTCGTCATGACGGCCTGCAGCAGCAACAACGAGCAGGCGGCTGCAGCGACCACGACCGTGACCCCCGGGTCGGTTGCGGATTTCCGCCAGAACGTCGGAGATCGGGTGTTCTTCGACACCGACCAGTCCAACATTCGCGATGACGGGCGCCAGACGCTGAGCCGTCAGGCCGAGTGGCTGAAGAAGTACACCAACTACCAGATCACCATCGAGGGCCATTGCGACGAGCGCGGCACGCGCGAGTACAACCTGGCGCTCGGCGAGCGGCGCGCCAACGCGGCCCGCCAGTACCTCATCGCGCAGGGCATCCCGGCCGCGCGCATCAAGACCGTCAGCTACGGCAAGGAGCGCCCCGATCCGGTCGGCTCCGACGAGGCTGCCTGGGCCCGCAACCGCCGGGCCGTGACGGCCCTGCAGTAAGGGCTGAAGCACGATTTCGGAGACGCCGGTCGCCTGCGACCGGCGTTTTCGTTTTGAGGCCGGGCGGTCATGCCTGAAAATGGCCGCGTTTGGTATGAAACTGGCTCGGCCATGAAGACCTTCTCCTCACAGCTCCTCCTTGCGTTTGCGTTCCTCCTGCCGCTGCCTGCGGCGGCGCAGCGCGTCGATCCCGTCTACATCGAGGACAGGCTGAACCAGCTCCAGCAGTCGCTCACGCTGATGACCGGCCAGATCGAGCAGCTCCAGCACCGCAACACGCAACTCCAGCAGCAGATGGAGAAGATGCAGGCCGACTACGAGTTCCGCATCGAGCAGCTCGAGAAGGGCGGTGGTGGTGGGGCACGGCCGGGCGGCGCACCGCCCTCGCGCCCCCCTGCACAGGCTGCGGCGCCCGGCGCGCCGGCCGGTGCGGCACCCGGGGCAGCAGCCTCGGCCGACCAACTCTACGACGATGCGTTCAAGAAGCTGCAGGAGGGCGACTACGCCGGCGCCGAACGCGGGTTCAAGACGTTCGTTCAGCGCAACCCGCAGAACAAGCTGGCGGGCAACGCGCAGTACTGGCTGGGCGAGACCTATTACGCCCGCAAGGACTACCAGAACGCGATGACGGCCTTTGCCGAAGGCTACAAGAACTACAAGGCGAGCCAGAAGGGGCCGGACAATCTGCTGAAGCTCGGCATCACGCTCTCCGCGCTCAACCGCAAGCAGGATGCCTGCGCGATGTTCGCGCGCTTCGCCCAGGACTATCCGCGGGCCACGGACCTGCAGAAGCGGCGGATCGACCAGGAGCGGCAGAAGAACGGCTGCGGGTGACGACCGCCGAACGCCCCGTCGATGGCGCGACGTTCGCGCGCCTGATGGCGCCGTTCGATCCTTTCGAGACACGACCCGAGATCGCCGTCGCCGTTTCCGGTGGACGCGATTCGGTCTGCCTGGCGTTGCTGGCGCACGAATGGGTCCGCGGGCGTCACGGCAAGCTCATCGCCCTGATCGTCGATCACGGCTTGCGGCCTCAATCGGCAAAAGAGGCCAGCGAGACGGCGCGGACGATGCGGGCGCAAGGAGCCGAAAGCGTCGTGCTGCGCTGGACTGAGGCCAAGCGTACCACCGGCCTTCAGGAAGCGGCACGCGAGGCACGCTACCGGCTGCTGGGTGAAGCCTGCCGCGAGCGCGGCATCCTTCATCTTTTGGTGGCGCACCATGCCGACGACCAGACCGAGACGATCGCGATGCGCGCGGCGCGCGGCAGTGGGCCCGATGGGCTTGCCGGCATGGCGGCGCTGGTCGAGACGCCGGATGTCCGCTTGCTGCGACCGCTCCTGCCTGTGCCGCGCGAACGACTGACGGCAACTCTCATCCAGCGCGGCGTTGCCTGGATCGACGATCCGTCGAACCTCGATCAGCGCTTCGAGCGTGCGCGGCTGCGCCGAGTGGGCGTGGCCGCGGTTCGCCCCGACGATTCGAGGGCCGGCGAGGAAGAGCGGCTCGCGGGCGAGGCTCTCGACGTGCTGGAACTGGATGAGGGTGTCGCGCTGGACCGCAACGCGTTCATCCGGCTGCGCGTCGGCCTGAGGCGGCGGCTGCTCAGCCGGGTGGTGCAGGGCGTGGGGGGAGGAGACCACCCGCCGCGGCGGGACCGTCTGGAGCGGGCGCTGGAACGAATGGCGGACCCTGCCGACCGCGGAAAATCGGGCCGGGGGGCCGATTTCACCCTGTCGGGATGCCAATTCGTCCTGCGACAGGCCGGCGACGGCCGCCGGCTCCTGTGGATTGTCCGGCCCGAAAGTGGCAGGAAAGGGAGGCAGCCCCTGATTCCGGCTGCATTTTTCGCTTGCGACCCAGCGGCCGCAACCCATCTTGGGAAATAGCCCTATTTAGCGGAAGCCAAAAGTGAACCCGTTCAATCGTAACGCTGCCCTGTGGATCGTCATCGTTCTGCTGCTCGCGCTGCTCTACAGCGTCTTCCAGGGCGGCGCGACCAGGTCCACCGGTAACACGATCTCCTATTCCGAGTTCGTCCGGGCGGTCGAGGCGCGGCAGATCCAGGACGTCCGCATCCAGGGCAACACGATCAGCGGCACCTTCCGCGAGCCGCGCAATGGCGTTCAGAAGTTCGCGACCTACGCGCCGAGCACGCCGCCCGACGACCAGCTCATGCCGATGCTGATCAAGAACGTCGACCGCGTCGACGCCGGACCGGCGGAAGAGGGCGTCAATCTCGGCAGCATCTTCGTGAGCTGGCTGCCCGTCCTTGTGCTAGTCGGCGTCTACATCTTCTTCCTGCGCCAGATGCAGAGCGGCACCGGCCGCGCCATGGGCTTCGGCAAGTCGAAGGCGCGCCTGCTGACCGAGAAGCACGGCCGCGTCACCTTCGACGATGTCGCCGGCATCGACGAGGCCAAGTCCGAGCTCGAGGAGATCGTCGACTTCCTCAAGGATCCGCAGAAGTTCCAGCGTCTTGGCGGCAAGATCCCCAAGGGCTGCTTGCTGGTCGGTCCTCCGGGTACCGGCAAGACGCTGCTCGCGCGCGCCATCGCGGGCGAGGCCAACGTGCCCTTCTTCACCATCTCGGGCTCCGACTTCGTCGAGATGTTCGTGGGCGTGGGTGCTTCCCGCGTGCGCGACATGTTCGAGCAGGCTAAGAAGAATGCGCCCTGCATCGTGTTCATCGACGAAATCGACGCCGTCGGTCGTCATCGTGGCGCGGGCCTCGGCGGCGGCAACGACGAGCGCGAGCAGACGCTGAACCAGCTGCTCGTCGAGATGGACGGCTTCGAGGCTAACGAGGGCGTCATCCTGATCGCCGCGACCAACCGGCCCGACGTGCTCGATCCCGCGCTGCTGCGTCCCGGCCGTTTCGACCGCCAGGTCATCGTGCCCAACCCGGACGTCGGCGGCCGCGAGAAGATCCTCAAGGTCCACATGCGCAAGGTGCCGCTGGCGCCCGACGTCGATCCGCGCGTTCTCGCGCGCGGCACGCCGGGCTTCTCGGGCGCCGACCTCGCCAACCTCGTGAACGAGGCGGCGCTGCGTGCGGCCCGCGTCGGCAAGCGTCTCGTCACCATGGGCGACTTCGAATACGCCAAGGACAAGGTGCTGATGGGCACCGAGCGCCGCTCGATGGCGATGACCGATGAAGAGAAGCGTCTCACGGCCTATCACGAGGCCGGCCATGCGCTGGTCGCCATGCACGTGCCGAAGAGCGATCCGCTTCACAAGGTGACGATCATCCCGCGTGGCCGTGCGCTGGGCGTGACGATGCAGCTCCCGGAGCGCGACCATCTCAGCCACACCAAGCAGTATCTCGAGTCGCGGCTGGCCATCATGTTCGGCGGCCGCATGGCCGAGGAGCTGGTGTTCGGGCCGGAGAACGTCACGACGGGTGCGGCGAGCGACATCCAGGTCGCGACGCAGACCGCGCGCGGCATGATCACCGCCTACGGCATGTCCGAGAAGCTCGGCCGCGTGCGCTACCAGGCGAACGAGCAGGAAGTGTTCCTGGGCCATGCCGTGACGCAGACGCAGAACGTCTCCGAGGCGACGGCGCAGATCATCGACCAGGAGGTCCGCCGCCTGATCGAGGAGGCCGAGGGCCGCGCCCGCACCATTCTGACCGAGCACCTCGAGGACCTGCACACGATCTCCAAGGCGCTGCTCGAGTATGAGACGCTGAGCAACGACGAGATCGGCACAGTCCTGCGCGGCGAGA
>SCVT01000417.1 GCA_004296815.1 Reyranella sp.
TCCGGGTCGTTGCGTCGTCGACGGAAGTGGCCGAGACGCCGGAGATCGCGATCCTCGCGGTCAAGCCGCAGTCGATGGACGCGACACTGACGGACCTCAGGCGCTTCGCCGATGCGGGCACCGTGTTCCTGTCGATCGCGGCGGGCAAGACGCTCAAGTATTTCGGTGGCCATCTCGGTCAGGGCGCCAAGGTCGTGCGCTCCATGCCCAACACGCCGGCGGCGGTGCGCCAGGGCATCACGGTCGCGACCGCAGCCAAGGCCGTGACAGCCGCGGAGAAGAAGCGCTGCCACGAGCTGCTCGAGGCCGTGGGCGAGGTGCTGTGGGTCGACGACGAGGCGCTGATGGATCCCGTCACGGCGCTGTCGGGCAGTGGCCCGGCCTATGTCTTCCTGCTGGTCGAGGCAATGGCGGCGGCGGGTGCCAAGCTCGGCCTCACGCCGGAGATGGCGATGCAGCTCGCGCGCGCCACGGTCGCGGGCAGCGGCGAGCTGCTGCGGCAGTCGACGGAACCTGCGTCGCAGCTCCGCGTAAATGTCACCAGCCCGGGCGGCACGACGGCCGAGGCGCTGAAGGTGCTGATGGCTGACGACGGAATCCAGAAAGTGTTCGACAAGGCGCTGGCCGCCGCATCGCGCCGCTCGAAGGAGCTGGCGGGATGACGAGCGACGGCGGCGATTCATCCAAGAAGGCGCTCGACGCCTTCCTCGGCCTGATCGCCGAGAAGGGTTTTGCCGAGGTGGCGCTGCGCGACGTGGCTGCGAGCGCCGGCCTGGGCTTCGCCGACCTCTACCGCGTGCATCCTGACAAGGTCTCGCTGATCGCCGCCTTCATGGCGCGCATCGACGCCGAGGTCCTGGCCGGGACTCCCAGCACCAGCGACCCCGAGGAGACGGCGCGCGACCGGCTGTTCGACGCGATGATGCGCCGCTACGACGCGCTGAAGCCCCATCGCGAGGCGCTGCGCGCCATCCGCCGCGCCGGCACGCGCGATCCCATGCTGGCGCTCGCCATGGGGCCGTCGCTGCGGCGCTCGATGGCGGCGATGCTCGAGGCGGCCTCTCTCTCGAGCGAGGGGCTTTCAGGTGCGTTGCGGCAGAACGGGCTGTTGGCCATCCACTACGCCGTCTCCCGGGTCTTCGACCGGGACGACACCACGGACCTTTCCAAGACCATGGCGTCTCTGGACAGTCGGCTCAAGATGGCCGAAAAATGGTCTCAACTCTTTGATAAATATGTGAAATCACCCGGATCGAAGACGCCTCCAGCGGCTCCGGTTTCGCCTGCTGCGTGAATATTTTGTGCGGTGCACAAAATCGTCTCTTGACTTGCTGCGATGCATCCATAAATTAGGCCTCGTTGTGCACCGCAACAAAGCGGGCACCCAGTTTCAGCCGCGTCGCAGCCAATCAGGAGATTTCCCATGTACGCCACTGGCGCCTTCAAGAATCCGTTCGCCGACTTCGACTTCAGCAAGATCTCCAGCGAGTTCAAGCTGCCGGTCGTGAACGTCGAGTCGATCGTCGAGACCACCCGCAAGAACTTCGCGACCATGACCTCGGTGAACACCGCCGCCGTCGAGTCGATGAAGGCGATCGCGCAGCGCCAGGGCGACATGGTCCGCGCCGCGATGGAAGACCTCTCCAAGCACGGCAGCGAAGTGCTCGCCGCCGCGACCGTCGAGGAGAAGGCCGCCAAGCAGATCGACTTCGCCAAGAAGTCCTACGAAGCCGTCATCGCCAACTCCAAGGAGCTGGCCGACCTCTACACGAAGGGCCACACCGACGCCCTGACCGCGCTGAGCAGCCGCGTCGCCGAGCTGACCGAAGAGGTCAAGGCCGCGATCGCCAAGAAGCAGTAAGTCCGGCGTCACCGCCGAACGGAAGGGCCGCTCGCAAGAGCGGCCCTTTTGTTATGGTGGGGAATGATCACCTATGACGATTTCCTCAAGGTCGACATCCGTGTCGGCACCATCCTCGAGGCGAGCGTGCTCGAAGGCGCGCGCAAACCGGCGCTGAAGCTCTTGATCGATTTCGGCCCGGAGATCGGCACCAAGAAAAGCTCGGCGCAGATCACCGTGCACTACACGCCCGAGTGCGTGATCGGCCGTCAGGTGGCGGCGGTCGTGAACTTCCCGCCGCGCCAGATCGGCAAGTTCATGTCGGAGGTGCTGACCCTGGGCTTCCCCGCAGCCGACGGCAGCGTCGTGATGTTCGCGCCCGACCAGGTCGTGCCGAACGGGGCGCGGCTCTTCTAGAAGACCTTGTGGATCCACTTGTGCGGGTCGGCAGCGGTGCCGCGCTGGATGCCGACCAGCGCCGACTTCAGCTC
>SCVT01000760.1 GCA_004296815.1 Reyranella sp.
GGTACGCCGGGCGGCGGTGGCCACGGCGACCCCAAGAAGCGCGCGCCCGAAGCGCTGGCCGCCGATATTGCGGCGGGTTATGTCACCGACCGCTCGACTTATTCTTGAGGAGGACCAATGAAGCTCGCCTACTCCGCCGCCAGCCCTTACGTGCGCAAGGTCAATGCCTGCGCCATCAAGCGCGGCATCGACAAGCAGATCGAGCGCGTGAAGATCGGCACCACCGATCCGGCGCTGCTGAAGCACAACCCGCTCTCCAAGGTGCCGACCCTGATGCTGGACGACGGCACCTCGCTCTACGACAGCCCGGTGATCTGCGAGTATCTCGACAGCATCGGCTCGGCGCCGAAGCTCTTCCCGGCCCCCGGCCCGGCGCGCTGGAAGGCGCTGACCCAGGAGGCGCTGGGCGACGGCATCCTCGACGCCACGCAGCCGCGCCGCCGCGAGATCGCCCTGCCGCAGGACGACGGCCGCAAGGCCTACATCGCGCTCCAGCAGGGCAAGGTGAAGAACGCGCTCGAGGTGCTGGAGAAGGACGCGGCCGGCCTGGGCGACCTCACGACCATCGGCGAGATCGCGATCGGCTGCGCGCTGGGCTACCTCGACTTCCGCTACGCCAACGAGCCGTGGCGTCCCGGCCATCCCAAGCTCGAAGCCTGGTATGCGAAGGTCGTGAAGCTGCCGCCGCTTGCCGAGACCATGCCGGTGGGGTGAGACTGCCGCTCGTTGGTGCTCCTCCAGGAAACTGAAGGGAGATCGATGAGCGATATCGACACCAAGCCTCAGGCAACCGAGCGGACCAAGACCAAGCAGCCGCCGCTCTACAAGGTGATCCTGCTGAACGACGACTACACACCGCGCGAGTTCGTGGTTGTCGTTCTCAAGGCGGTGTTCCGCATGACTGAGGAGCAGTCCTACCGGGTCATGATGACGGCACACCAGCGCGGCGCCTGCGTGGTCGCGACCTACACGCGCGACATCGCCGAATCGAAGGCGAGCGAAGCCAACGACATGGGCCGCAGCGCCGGCCACCCGCTCGAGTTCAGCACGGAACCCGAGGAGATCGGAAGAGCACAC
>SCVT01000418.1 GCA_004296815.1 Reyranella sp.
AGATCCTGTCGGCCATCGGCCTGTCGAGCGCGCCGCTCGACGACACGACGGCCGCCGTGCTCTACGCCATCCGCGCACCGCGCGTGTTCGCGGCTTTCGCCGTGGGCGCCGCGCTGGCAGCCGGCGGCGCAGCCATGCAGAGCCTGTTCCGAAATCCCCTGGCCGATCCCGGCTTGCTCGGCGTGTCCAGCGGCGCGGCGCTCGCCGCCGTCTCCGTGATCGTGCTGGGCGAGAAGGTGATGCACATCATCCCGCCGGGCTTCCGGCCGTGGTGCCTGCCGATCGCGGCGTTCCTCGGCGGCCTGGTCGCGACGATCGCCGTCTACCGCATCGCCGCACGCGAAGGCATCACCCTGGTGGGCACCCTGTTGCTGGCCGGCATCGCCGTGAACGCGCTCGCCTCGGCGGGCATCGGCCTGCTGGTCTTCGTCGCCGACGACCAGCAGCTCCGCACGCTGATCTTCTGGACCATGGGCGGCTTCGGCTCCGTGACCTGGGTGTCCATCCTGCCGGCGCTGCTCGTGCTGGCGGTCAGCGTGCCGACCTTGCTGCCGACCGCGCATCTCCTCGACGCGCTGGCCCTCGGCGAACGCGAAGCGGGCCATGTCGGCGTCGATGTCGAGCGCCTGAAGAAGCGCCTCGTCGCGCAGGTGGCGCTGGCGGTCGGCGCGGGTGTGGCGATCTCGGGCATCGTGGGCTTCGTGGGCCTCATCGCGCCGCACATCGTGCGCCTGATGCTGGGGCCGGCACATCGCACTCTGTTGCCCGCCGCCGCCTTGTTCGGCGGCGCCTTCCTCGTGCTGGCCGATGCGCTGGCGCGGACGATGGTCACGCCGGCGGAGCTGCCGATCGGCGTGCTGACCGCGTTGGTCGGCGGGCCGTTCTTCCTCTGGCTGCTGGCCGGCCGTGCCGCACGAGGTGGGCTGTGAAGCTCCTGCAAGCGATCGGCGTCGAGGTGCGGGCGCGCACCAAGCCGCTCATCCAGGACGTCTCGCTCGAGGTCGCGCCGGGCGAGTTCCTGGCGATCATCGGGCCCAACGGTGCGGGCAAGAGCACGCTGCTCGGCGCGCTGAGCGGCGACCGCGCGCTGGCCGCCGGCGAGGTGCTGCTCGACGGACGGCCGCTGCAACAGTGGCGCAAGGCCGATCTCGCGCGACGGCGCGCGGTGCTGCCGCAGCACTCGACCGTCGCCTTCGATTTCACCGGCCTGCAGATCGCGACCCTCGGCCTGCTCGCCTATCGCGGCAGCCTGTCGGAACGCGAGATGCAGACGCTCGCGGAGAAAGCGCTGGCCGAGACCGAGGCCCTGCCCTTCGCGGACCGGCCCTACACGGTCCTGTCGGGCGGCGAGCGGCAGCGCATCCAGCTCGCCCGCGTCCTCGCCCAATGCGACGCCGACGCCAGCGCCCGGCCGTTCCTGCTGCTCGACGAGCCGATCTCCGGCCTCGACCTCTCGCACCAGCATGCCGCCCTGGCCAGCGCCCGGCGGCGGGCCGACCGGGGCCTGGGCGTGCTGGCCGTGCTGCACGACCTCAACATGGCGGCGCGCTACGCCGACCGCGTGGGAATCGTCGAAAACGGCCGCCTGACCGACCTCGGGCCGGCTCGCCAGACGCTCGATCCCGACCGGCTGTCGGCGGTTTTCGCTACACCCATTGTGAGAGTCGAGGCGGCCGGCGGGACGGCATTCCTGAGCCCGGGCTGATTCACCGCGAATCGGTGTTCAATCCGACATAAACCCGCCGGATTCGGACGATGATATGATGGTTCAGCCAACCATCCTGCCATCGCATCCGGGCTCCATGGGCGAACGCCCCACTCTGTTGATGACGACAAGGCTCGGCGTACGTCCCCTCGGCGTGCGCGGCGATCCGTTGCATGCCGTGGCGGGACAGCTTCTGGCTGTCATCCGTCGTCGGCTGGGCGATGGCACGGCCGAGCTGCTGGCCGAGCCGCAACTGCGCGAGAGCGGCGACGGCATCGACTGGTATGCCGCCCGCAGCGGTGAGGTCCGCCGGCTGAACGAGCTGGGCGAGGCCGAGCGCGCCGCGATGCTCGACACGATCGAGACGCGGCTCGCCTCGATCCGCACCCTGGGCAGCCTGCTGGCAGAGTCCAACAGCGAGGAAGCGCGCCTGATCGGCCGCTCGCTGGAGCTCTCGACCAAGCGCCCGTCCGACGACTTCGTCTTCTTGGTCGACGGTCAGCCCGTGATCGTCGCCTGGGGCTACGAGGCCGACGCCATGGCGAGCCTGCAGCCGTTTGCGCTCGCACCTGTTCCCCGGCCCGCGCCGCCGGCCGTGTTCGCCAGCGCCCCGGCGGTGCTGCCGGCGACGCGCATCGTCGGCTGGGCGCCCTGGTTCAGCGCCCTGCTGTTCGGCCTGCTGCTCCTTCTTCTGCTGCTGCTGACCTCGTGGCTGCTGCGCGCCTGCGTGCCGGTCGATCCCAGCGTGAACGTCGCCACCCTGGAGACGCCAGCGCCGCCCGCGCCGGAGGCGCCACCCGATCCGACGCCCCTGCTGAAGGCCGCTTTCGATTCAGCGGCCGACGAGGAACAGAAGCTCAAGGCCGAGCTCGCTTCGCTGCAAGCCGACCTCAAGACCAAGCTCGAGCAGTGCAAGCCGATCGAGCCGCCGAAGCCACCGCCTCCACCGCCTCCGCCGGTGGCCAAGGCACCTCCACCTCCCCCGCCGCCACCGCAGCCTCCGCCGCAGCAGCAGGCGTCGGCACCGCCGGTCACGCGGCCGCCGCCGGGCCAGCTTCCCTGCGACTGGTCGGGCGATTCCGGTGGCGAGGGCGTGACGCGCAACAAGCACTATCTGGGCGACAAGCCCGGCTTCGTGGCGCTGAACTACCAGCTCTTCGTGCGGCCCGACGACATCAAGGTTTTCTATCGCGGCCAGCAGCTTGCCGGCACCGGCGGGCCGCGCAGCGGCCGCGGCGGCTTCGGCTTCGACTGGAACCCGGTCGGCAACGACTATTCGGTGGATGTCATCGTGACGGGCGAGCAGTTCGGCACGCGCTGGAACTATGCGATCTCCTGCCCACGTGGCAGCAGGCGTTGAGGGGAATCATGGCCGCAGGTCCGCTTCTGATCAGTGAACCGATCCAGCGCTATCGCGCGCTGGGCCTGGCCGGCGATCCGGTGTGGCGCGCTGCCGGACAGTTGCGCGCCGCCATCGCCGCGCGCCTGTCGCGCGAGCATGCCGACCTGCTCGCGCTTCCCGAGGCCGAGCCGAGCGGTCGCAGCATCGACTGGTACGCGCCGTTCGACGGTGAGGTCCGGCGCCTCTCCGATCTCGGCGAGAGCGAACGCCGCGAGATCATGGACAAGGTGCAGCGGCTGCACGGAGAGATCGCGGGGCTGGCCACGCAGATGGAAGCGCCGGAGCGCTCCGGTGCCGAGCGCAACTTCGCGCGCCTGCTGCGCCACGCGCTGACGGCGCCCGGCGAGGAGACGCTGTATGTGGTGGACGGCCGTCCGGTGATGGCCTTCTGGGGCTTCACCGCCGACGCAGCGCTCCCCGGCGTGTTCCTGGCCAGCCCGCCGCCCGCCGCGCCGGTCCGTGCGGCGCCGCGGCCCGAGGCCGTGATGGCCTCGGCGCCGGCGATCGCCGCGGTCGCCCAGCCGCGCACCGTCTGGTGGCAGTGGCTGCTGCTCGGCCTGCTCCTTCTTCTGCTCCTCGCTTTGCTCGCCTGGCTGGTGCGGCCGTACCTGCCGCGCATCGAGCCGATCATCGAGGCCGAGGCGCGCGAGCGTGCGCTGGGCTTCGCCGTCCGTCAGCCGCTCGAGCTGCAGCAGACGCGCGCGGTCACCCTGGCGAACGACAACGAGGCCCTGCGTCTCGAACTGGCTCGGTTGACCGACGAGTTGACGCGGCGCGGCGCGGACTGCACCGCGGGCGTCATCGGCCCGGGCGGCGTGATCGTGGGCTCCGCCGGTGGCCCGCCGATCGAGCGCGGCGCCGGTCCCGACAACGCGATGGCGGGACTCGATCCGACCAAGCCGGACGCCAAGGGCCCGGATGGCAAAGGCCCCGACGAGAAGAATGTCGGCAATGCCGACATGAAGAAGCCGGACGACCAGATCAAGGACAAGAACACTGCCGCCGCCGGTCCGAACGAGAAGGACAAGAAGGACGAGCCCAAGCCGATGGTCGTGCCGCCCGAGGCCAAGCAGAAGCAGGACCTCGCTTTCCTGAAGGGCGACTGGCGCTCGCGCACCGGTCTCGCCACCGCGACCGGCGAGAAGGACATCCGCCCCAACTACACGCTCGACGACAAGGGCAAGGGCAAGGTCACCTTCGTGCAGAAGAACGGCGCCCAGTGCGAGGCGCCGGCCGAGGCGCGCTGGGACGGCTCCAAGCTCGTGATCGAGGAGAAGAGCAATCCGCGCTGCAGCGACGGCAAGACCTACGCCCGAAACACCGTGAACTGCGAGGTCGGCGCCGACGGCGTGGCCCAGTGCAGCGGCAGCCAGCCCGGCGACAAGCGCAGCTACAACGTGCAGATCGGGCGTTGAGCCCCTACATTTGACGGATGCCCCCAGCGAACGTGACATGAGCGACCTTGCCCGCCTGCCGAGCTACCCCAGCCCGACGACGCTGATTGCCCGTTCCGGCATCCAGTTCCTCGATTTCGGCTTCGACCCCGTGCGCCTCAAGGTGCGCGAATGGGGCTTCCACGATGCCGCCGCCGCCACGAGCGCGGTGGACGATCTGGTCCAGCTCGACTTCGACGAGGGCCGCGGCCAGTACGAGGTGGTCGAGAACGGCCGCCGTCGTGCCGCCGAACCCAACCTCGTGATCACCGCCAAGGACGCGCTCGCCCCCTTTCTCGACAAGTGGGTGCCGGTGCCGTTCCTCCAGGTGCGACCCAACAACCAGTTCCGTGAAGGCCCGGCCGACTGGGCGCGCGTGCGCGTCGTCGATCTCGAGGCGCGCTACGGCGCGGGCTATCGCGACGAGCAGGGCAACCGCTATCGCGCAGTGCTGGCCTTCGACACCGGCCTGATCGCAGAGGCCGAGGGCCGCGCCTATCTCGCGCCCTCGCCCAAGGACGTCACCTCGGGCGCTCTCTTCACGCTCGCCCCTCAGCAGCGCGCCAACCACTGGCTGCTGCGCCAGAGCTGGATGACGCAGTGGCTCGAGGAGCTGTTCCGCGAGCTGCATCCGCGCGCCACGACCGAGGAGATCGACAACGACATCAAGCAGAAGCCGCAGGAAGCCACGGCGCGCTATCTCGCGTTCCTCGGCCTGCTGGCGGCCGCCGCGCACTTCCCGCCGGTCAAGCTGGTCGGCGATGCCGAGCGGCCGGGCCGCGGCGCGATCGAGGTCGATCTCGTGCTCGACGTCGGCAACTCGCGCACCTGTGGCCTCCTGATCGAGGCGGCGGGCGAGCTGGGCGTCAACCTTAACGACTCCTATGAGCTCGCACTCCGCGACCTCTCGCATCCCGAGGTCGTGCACACGCGCCCCTTCGAATCGCGCGTCGAGTTCGCCCAGGCCTGGTTCGGCAAGAACCACCTGTCGCGTCTCGGCGGCCGTGCCGATGCCTTCGTGTGGCCGACCATGACCAGGGTCGGACCCGAGGCGACGCGGCTCGCCGCGCGCCGACGCGGCACCGAAGGCAACACCGGCATGTCGAGCCCCAAGCGCTATCTGTGGGACGAGGAGCCGCAGACGCGCGAATGGCGCTTCAACGTGGCCTACGCCCAGGACCAGACGGCGATGCCCGCCGCGGCCGGACCGATGGCGCAGCTCGTCAACCAGAAGGGCGAGCCGCTGCATCTCGTCGATGCCGACGCCGATTCGGCCGACCACCTGCCGGTGTTCGAGCCGCTCTATTCCCGTTCTTCGGTGATGACCTTCGTGCTGTCGGAGGTCCTGCTGCAGGCGCTGACGCTGATGAACTCGCCGCAGCAGCGCGGCCGCCGCGCCCATGCCGAGACGCCCCGCCGTCTGCGCCGCATCGTCCTCACCCTGCCGACCGGCATGCCGCTCGCCGAGCGCCTGATCTTCCGCAAGCGCGCCGAGGCCGCCCGCGATCTCGTCTGGATGATGATGGGCTGGAAGCTCGACGATCCGGCGGCGCCCGCTCCGCGCGTGCTGACCGACTGGGACGAAGCTTCCTGCACGCAGCTCGTCTATCTCTACACCGAAGTGGCGCGGAACTTCGGCGGCGACGCGCGCCGCTTCTTCCAGCTCACGCGCAAGCCGCGCGGCAAGCCGGCCGACGGCGGGCCCGAAACGCTGAGCATCGCCAGCATCGACGTGGGCGGCGGCACGACCGACCTGATCATCAACTCCTACCGCCTGGAAGGTGCCGGAACGTCCGTCACGCTCTTCCCGGAGCAGAAGTTCCGCGAGGGCTTCAACGTGGCGGGCGACGACATCCTGCTACGCGTCGTGCAGGCGCATGTGCTGCCGCCGATCGAGGCGGCGCTGCGTGCGGCCGGCATCGGCAACCCGGCCGACCTGATGGCCGAGCTGGTGGGCGGCGACCGCGGCGGCGAGGACGTGATCCAGCGCAACCTGCGCCAGCAGTTTGCCCTTCAGATCGCCCATCCGATCGCGCTCGAGTTCCTGCGCGCGGCCGAAACCTACGACCCGACCTCGGGCGTGGTGGCGGCCGAATCGCGGCCCTACGAGACCTTCTTCCCGGGCGGCGCCAAACCCTCGGACGAGGTCGTGACCTTCGTGAACGAGGCGGCCCGCAAGCGCGGGGCGCAGAACTTCGACCTGCGCACGGTCGTGTTCCCGGTCGACCTGCCCGGGCTCGACAAGACGGTGCGGGCCGAGATGGGCCGCGTGCTGGCACCACTCGCCGAGATCGTCCACGCCTACGATTGCGACGTGCTGCTGCTGTCGGGCCGGCCCTCGCGCCTGCCGGGCATCCGCTCGCTGGTGATGGAGCTCCTGCCGCTGCCGCCGGAGCGCGTGATCTCGCTGCACGACTATCGCGTCGGCGCCTGGTACCCGTTCCGCGACGCCCGCCTGCGCGTCGAGGATCCCAAGACCACCGTGGCGGTGGGCGCGATGATCGCCGCACTTGCCCAGTCGCAGCTTCCGGACTTCTCCTTCCGCTCCGACCTGCTGCGCTCCAAGAGCATCGCCCGCTTCATCGGCAAGCTCGACGGCGGCGGCCGGCTGCAGCAGGAGGATCTCGTCTATCGCGACGTCGATCTCGACAACCGCGAGTACGAGCTGCCGGAGATCGCCTTCGAGTTCCGCGGCCCCATGTGGCTCGGCGCCCGCCAGCTCGACCTGGTTCGCTGGCCGGCCGCGCGGCTCTACGCGCTGGAATTCGCCAAGCCCGAATATGCCGAGCGGCATGCCCGCGAGACGCCGTTCCGGATCGCGCTCGCCCGCGTGAAGCCCAAGGACAAGGATTCGGGCGATGTCGAACGCTTCCGCCTGCGCCAGGTGACCAACCGCGACGGCCGCGCCGTCGCACTCGACCGCCTGACGCTCAGGCTCCAGACACTGCCGCGCCGTGAGGGCTACTGGCTCGACACGGGCATGCTCAAGACCGGTTAGGGACCTTCGGGAAGATCATGGACACAGTCGATCTCAAGCTTGCCCAGGACTGCGAGGCGCTGGCCGTCGCCGCGAGCGAGGGCGTGGCCTGGCTGAAGGGTGCGTCGGCGCAGTCGCCGACCGTGGCGCAGCAGGCGCCGTCGCTGGTGAGCGAGCTGCAGAAGGTTCGCAACCAGAGCCGCAAGCTGGCGCGCGCCGCCCGCCGCCGCATGTGCGTGGGCGTGTTCGGCCCCAGCCAGGCCGGCAAGTCCTATCTTGTCTCGATCCTGGCGAGCCGCGACGGCCGCCCGCTGCAGGCGCGCTTCGCCGACAAGACCTACGACTTCCTGCGCGAGATCAACCCGCCGGGCAATCGCGAGTCGACCGGCCTCGTCACGCGCTTCGGCTTGGGCCTCAGCGACACCTCGGCCGAGTTTCCGGTGCGCGTGCGGCTGCTGACGCAGACCGACATCGTGAAGATCCTGGGCAACTCCTTCCTGCTCGACTTCGACCACCAGAAGGCCGAATTCGTGGGGCCCGATGGCGCCGCGATCCGCAAGCGCCTGACCGAGCTGCGGGCCAAGGCGCAGCCGACGCCGGTCGGCGACCTCGATTCCGACGATGTGCTCGACCTGATCGAGTATTTCGACACCTTCTTCGCGGGCGTTACCGCCGAGCTGCGCACCGACTATTGGCGCGAGGCGATCGATCTCGCGCCGCGCCTCTCGGGCCACGACCGCGCGCGGCTGTGGTCGATCCTCTGGTACGACTTCCAGCCCTTCACCGACCTCTACGTCACGCTCTACGAGGGCCTGCAGAAGCTCGCCCACGCGCCGGAAGCCCTGCTGGGCATGGATGCGCTGATTCCGCGCGAGAAGAGCATCGTCGACGTGCTCACGCTCGACCGGCTGGGCGCCGACGCCGACGACACGCTGCTGGTGCGGCCCAAGCAGGCCGATGGCCGCTCCTCGGCCGACGCTCGCCTGCCGCGCTCGCTCGTCTGCGCGCTGACCGCCGAGCTCAACGTCGCGATCGCCGAGAAGCCATGGGACTTCTTCGACCATACCGACCTGCTCGACTTCCCGGGCGCGCGCTCGCGGCTGAAGCTCGCGAGCCTCGACGACGTCAACAAGACCAAGGGTGTGGCCGAGGGCGCCAACCCGCTGCGCGAGCTGCTGCTGCGCGGCAAGGTCGCCTACCTCTTCCAGCGCTATTCTGCCGAGCGCGAGCTTTCGGCCATCCTGCTCTGCATTCCGGACGGCAACCAGGAGGTCCGCGACCTCTCGGACATGATGACGGCGTGGATCGACCAGACGATCGGCGCCACGCCGGCCGACCGCGCCCGGCAGAAGAACGCGCTGTTCCTGGTGCTGACCAAGATGGATCGCGAGTTCGAGCAGAAGGCCGGCGAGACCGAGGAGTCGCGTCACCTGCGCTGGAGCGCGCGTCTCGGCAATTCGCTAGTCAACAATTTCCGCGGCGAGTGGCCGCTCAACTGGAACGGCAAGCCGTTCGACAACACTTTCTGGCTGCGCAACCCGACCGTCATCGACGAGCGGCTGATGGACTATGACGGCGGGCGCGAGAAGGGCATCGCCGATACGTTCGCCCAGCGCGCCACCGAGCTGCGCCGCCACTTCGTCGAGAACGAGGATGTGCGCCGCCACTTCGCTGATCCGGCGCGCGCCTGGGACGAGGCGTTCCGCGCCAACGACGGCGGCGTCTCCCATCTCGTGAAGAGCCTGATCCCGGTCTGCGACCCGGCGATCAAGCGCGCCCAGGTACGCGGCCAGCTCGAGGTGCAGATCCGCCGACTCGTCGACCGTCTGGCAGGCTTCCACAGCGCCTCCGACGGTGACTCGCGCGCCAAGAAGCGCGAGCTGGTGCACACCGTGCTGCGCGGTCTGGCGAGCGTCATCCAGCAGCAGCTCTTCGGCGAGTTGGTGGCGGCGCTGCAGATCGCCGACTCCGCCCTGCGCGAGATCTATTTCCGCATCGCCACGGCGCGGCAGTCCGACGAGGCCGCAGGCCGCAACGGCAAGGCCCAGCCTGCCGCCGCCCAGTCGACCGGCGCCGCCGTCGATCTCGGCGCCATCTTCGCCGACGTGTTCGGCGAGGACGCAAACGCCAAGGCGCCGCCGCCGTCGGGCGTGCTCGAGGACCGCGCGGAGCGCTTCGCGCGCGAGGCCGCCGACTACTGGCTCGAGAACATGCGGCGCATCGGCGCCGACGAGAAGGCGCTGTCGCACTACGGCGTCGACCGCCAGCATCTCGGCTGGCTGATCGACGAGCTGATCGTGGGCGCGCACCGGCTGAAGCTGATCGACCAGCTCAGCCACGAGGTGCGGGCGCTCGAGAACGCGGCCAACGCCAAGTGGGAGGAGATCGCCGAGCGCCAGGTGCGCACGGCTTCCTCCGCGCTGAACGGCTATGTGAGCGCGCTGGGCTTCGACAAGCTGCCGCTCGACCAGCGGCCCGGCCTGCCGCCCAATGCGCCGACCCGCCGCGTCTTCGAGAACCCGACCTCGATGGTCGACGGCATGCCCGTGCTGAGCGAGAACCCGGCGCCGATCTACGCCGACTATTGCAAGGACTGGATGCGCGCCTTCCTGCAGCTCGCCATGGACAATGTCGGTTACGAAGGTGGCCGCGAGATCACGCCCGAGCAGAACGACCGCCTCGGCGTCATCCTGCGCGCCGTGCCGGCCTGAGCGCCCAAATGCCCGTCCGCGCTTCCGTCGCCCCGCTGCCGGAACCCGGCC
>SCVT01000419.1 GCA_004296815.1 Reyranella sp.
TGGTCGACAGGCTGCCGTCGTGGCGCACGAACTCCGCGCGATCCTCCGCGAACATCACGTCATAGCTGTCGGGCGGCGTTCCGACCGGCGACGCGGTCGGCGACCACACGGCACCGTTCTCGACGTCGCGCAGGAACAAATAGCTGCCCCAATCGTCCCGCGTCGTGTCTTCCCGCCATCGCGTCACGTCCTGCCGGTTCCACTGGCTGTAACCGGACCCCGCCGCCGTCAGCATGACCGAGTAGCGGCCGTTCGACAGGAGATGGACCGAGGGACTGGCGGCATGCGGATTGTGCAGGCGGCGCACCGTCGCCGCCTCGAGGTTGGCGGCATCGCCCGCGCTCACTTCCTCGGCGCGGGGATGCGCCACCGCGACGTCGCGGGGCGCGCGTTCCTGCAGCAGCAGTTCGGTCGCCTGGATCTTGCGGTCGGCGTGGAACCGGGCGCGTATCACGCCGTCGAGCAGGGCGTTGGCGATCGACACGATCGTCATGCCCTGGTGATGGGCCATGAAGGCGCGCACGATCGTCTTGTCCTTGCCTTCCGGAAGGCGCGCCGGCGTGAAGTCGAGCGCCTCGTAGAAGCCCAGCCGTCCGCGACCGCCATGTGCGGCCAGTCGGGCGAAGTTGGCGACGGCCGCCGCCGGGTCGACCATCGCGGCCAGCGCGGTCGCGTAGGGGGCGATGACGAGGTTCTCGCTCAGGCCGCGCTTGAAGCCGAGGCCGGGCACGCCGAAGTTCGAGTATTGGTAGGTGAATTCCTTGTCGCGCGCGTTGTAGGCGGATTCGGAGATGCCCCAGGGCAGGCCGAGCCCGCTCGCGTACTGGATCTGGCGGCGCACCACGAGCCGGTTGGTCTTCTCGAGGAGGCTGCCGAACGGCGCGCGCATCACCAGGGACGGCATCAGGTACTCGAACATCGAGCCCGACCAGGACACCAGGGCCGCCCCGCGCGCCACCGGCGTCTGTTCGCGGCCGAGGCGGAACCAGTGTCGGGCGGGGATCTCGCCTGCGGCGATCGCCATGAAGCTGGCGAGCCGTGCTTCCGACGCGAGCAGGTCGTAGCAGTAGGCGTCGAGCCGCCCCTCGTTGACGAGATACCCGATCGACAGCAACCGACGCGCCGGGTCGAACAGGAAGCCGAACTCCATGGCGTTCGCCATCAGCCGGGCTTCCGCCTCGATCGCTTCGAGACGGCGCTCCAGGGCAGCCTTCTCGGCGAAGGCGGAAGCGATGTCGCGCCCGTGGCTCGTGACGGTACGGTGGGCGGCCTCGGTCCAGTAGAGGAGCTCGCTGCTGGCTTCGTCGTCGCGTTCGCTGGCAAGGGTGCGGGCGAGATCGACCGCGGTGGCGGCAAGCGCCAGAGGAAGATCGGGCCGGCGTGCGAGCTCGGGGAGCCCGGCAGCCAGCGCCTCTAGGGCCCGCGCCACCTCTTCCGGCCTGACGAGCTGGGAGCGACGATCGTCGGGCAGTTCCTTCAGGGCCGCCTGCGCCAGCTCGATGCTGTCGATCACGCCGCGGGCGAGGCCAGGCGTGTCCGCCGTCGGGGCGCGCCATGCCCCACAGGTTTCGGCCAAGGCCACGAGATGGCCTGCCAGATTGCCGCTGTCGACGGTGGATACGTAGGGGGGATCGAGCGGCCGGAGATCGGCCGTGTCGTACCAGTTGAAGAAATGGCCGCGGAACGTCTTCATCCGGCGCATCGTCGCGAGCGTCGCCTCGAGGCGCTCGACCGCCTCGGTCCGGCCGACCCATCCGAACTCGCGCGCCGAGACGGTCGACAGCAGCAGGAGGCCTAGATTGGTGGGCGAGGTGCGGCGGGCCAGCACCGGCTGCGGGTCTTCCTGGAAGTTGTCCGGCGGCAACATGTTGTCGGCGTCGGTCACGACGGTCTCGAAGTATCGCCAGGTGCGGCGCGCGACGAGACGCAAGGCCTGGGCGTCCTGCGCGTTGACGCGGAGGTCGGCGGCATCGCGCGGCGTGCGGCTTATCCAGAGCGCGATGGCCGGCGCGGCCAGCCAGGCAAGCACGAACGGCGCCGCGACGGGGAGCGCCTCGCGCCCGGCGAAGAAGACGGCGGCACCTGTCACCAGCGCCACCACGAGGCTGCCGGCCATCTTGCCGTAGAGGCCGAACCAGCCGCCACGGCTCGTCTGCTGGGCCTGGGCTGCGGTGATCCATTCGAGCAGCCGGCGATGGCTGATCATGAGGCGGAACAGTGTGCGACCGATCGCGTCGGCCATGAGCCAGGCATGGTGCCCGAGGAACACGATGAGAAGAGCCGACTGTACGGCAGCTCCAGCTATGTCGGTCGACAGCGCCCCGAAGTGGCTGCGCAGGGTGACCGCACCGTTCCGCGGCAGCACCGCCGCGAGCACCGGCAGTATCGTGGGCATCGCGACCGCCAGTGCGATGAACACCGTCCAGGCAAGCGCTGCCGGCAGCGGCAAGGTCCAGCCCGCGATCAAGGCCAGCACCATCGCCGGCGCCGTGATGCTGCGGCGGAGATTGTCGAACATCTTCCAGAAGCCGATCGCGGTGCCGTAGCCGGCGCCTTCCTGCGGCAGGGCGCCCCGGACCAGTCCCAGCATCCAGGGCAGGAGCTGCCAGTCGCCGCGCGCCCAGCGAT